>PMIZ01000317.1 GCA_003157225.1 Actinomycetota bacterium
CTGCATGATCTTGGCCCGCGGGCCAAGATCATGCAGTTCCCCCACGTTTTCGCCGGGGTCATCACCGTCGGCGGCCTGAGCTTTCCCATCTACCGGCTCTTTGTGTGCGGCGTCGGCATAGTCGTCCTGGCTCTGCTCTGGTACATCCAAGACAAGACGCGCGCCGGGGCCATCATCCGGGCCGGCATGGACAACAAGGACATGACGGTCAGCCTGGGCATCAACTATGGTCTGGTCAGCACCCTCGTGTTCCTGCTCGGTATGGCTCTCGCGGGCGTGGCCGGGGTCATCTCGGCGCCCATCACGGGGGCTTATCCCTCGATGGGTGATAACCTCCTGCTCCTGACGCTTATCGTGGTGGTGGTTGGCGGCACCGGCTACATCCAGGGCACCATGCTGGGAGCGCTCGTCATCGGGCTCCTGGACACCTACGGGAAAGCCTACGTCCCGCAGGTGGCGCTGTTCTTCGCCTGGATCGTCTTCCTGGCGGTGCTACTCATCAGGCCGAGCGGGCTCATCGGTAGGAAAGTGTTTTGATGGACGAGCGGCGGAAGGCCCACGGCCCACTGATCGACAAGGCGCTCCCGATCGCCGTCGTCGGCATCATCGTGCTGGTGCTGCCCTTGTTCATCCCCTCCTGGGCATCCAGCCTGGTGACGAAGGTGATGATCTTCGGCCTCTTCGGCATGAGCCTGAACCTCATCTGGGGTTACTCGAACATCCCCAGCTTCGGCCACGCCGCGTTCTTTGGGGTGGGGGCCTATACCGCCGCCATCGTGGTCATGAAAGTCGGTCTGTCCAGTTTCTGGCTCAGCATGCTCCTAGCTATCCTCGTGACCGCGGCGGTGGCAGCCATCCTGGGCGTTCCCGCGTTCCGGGTGTTCGGGGTGGGAGCCGGCGCCATCAACCCCATCTACTTTCTTCTGGCCACAATCGCGTTTGGGGAGTTGCTTTCCCGCGTGGCCATCTCTCTCCGGCCGCTTACCGGTGGTACCACCGGGATTTCAGGCATCCCGGACCCGAACATAGGGTTCGGGGTCACGGTGCACTCGGGGGCCCTCTACTATCTGGTCTTCGTGATCAGCGTCATCTGCCTGTTCCTGATGTACCGGCTGGTGAACTCGCACTACGGCTACGCGCTTCGCGGCATCCACGACAACGAGAAGCGCATGCAGGCCCTGGGCTACAACACTTGGCTCTATAAATACACCTCGTGGATCGTGGCGGCGGTGTTCGGCGGGGTAGCCGGCGGGCTGTTCGCCTACTTCGGGAGCGCGCTGGTACCCAACAACCTCGCCATGCCCTACAGCGACATCTCCTTCCTGCTGGTCATCCTTGGGGGCACGACGGTGTTCTTCGGGCCGCTGGTAGCTGGCGCCCTCTACGTCGGGATCGAGCATGAGGCCAGCAACTACCTACCGCAGCGCTGGCCCCTGATCTTCGGGGCCATATTGGTGATCGCGATCATGATGATCCCCTGGACCAGAGGCCGGTACCGGGGACTGGGCCCCGAGATCCTGCGGCTGTGGAGGAAGGTGACCCGTGGCGCTGCTTGAGGCCCAGAACCTTTCCGTGCATTTCGGCGGCCTTGCCGCGGTCAGGCACGTCACCTTCGGTGTCGAGCCGGGAGAGCGGCTGGCCTTGATCGGCCCCAACGGGGCGGGCAAGACCACCCTGTTCAACCTGCTCACCGGGCAACTCAAGCCTTCGGGTGGCAAGGTCGTCTTCAAGGGGCAGGACATCACCGACGCGACGGTCTACACGCGCACGCATCTGGGCATGGCCCGGTCCTTCCAGATCGCCAGCCTCTTCCCCTACCAGAGCGTCCTGGTCAATGCCATGATCGGTCTGCAGGGTGTGGAAAAGAGCCGATACGGGTTCTTCCGGCCGCTGTTCAAAGATCGCGCTCTGCTGGCGGCCGCTCAGGAACTGCTGGAAGTTACCGATCTGTGGGATCTGAAGGACGAGGTTGTGAGCTCGCTGGCCTACGGGCAGCAGCGCAAGCTGGAGATCGCCCTCAGCCTCGCCAGCCATCCGGAGCTGCTGCTGCTCGACGAGCCGAGTTGCGGACTGACTGCTGCTGAGAGTGCGGACATCACCCGGAGGATCCGCGACCTGGGCTCGAAGATCACCGTCCTCATGATCGCCCACGACATGGACCTGGTCTTCGGCGTCGCGGAACGCGTCATTCTGCTGCACTACGGCCAGATAGCCTGTGAGGGCACCTGTGACGAGATCCGTTCCAACGCCATGGTCAGGGAGATCTACATGGGCAGCCGCAAGCAGCCGGGGGGTAGGTGAGCGATGCTGCAGATCAACGACATCCACACCTGGTACGGCGACAGCTACGTCCTTCAAGGCGTGTCGCTGGAGGTGAAGGACGCTACGGTCGTCGCCCTCCTGGGGCGCAACGGGATGGGTAAGACGACCACCATCCGTTCCATCATGGGGCTCACTCCTCCGAAGAAGGGGAACATCGCCTTCAATGGCCAGGAGCTGGTCGGCCTCCCTTCCTACAAGATCGCTCGTTTGGGGATCGGGCTCATCCCCCAGGGAAGGCTGATCTTTTCCTCGCTGTCGGTCACGGAGAACCTCAAGATGGCCGCCCGCACCGGCGGGAAGAAGGACCCGTGGACCCTCGAGAAGGTGTTCAGCGTGTTCCCGAAGCTCGCCGAGCGGCGCAAGAACAAGGGGAACCTCCTGAGCGGGGGCGAGCAGCAGATGCTGACCATCGGCCGAGCCCTGATGACCAACCCCGACCTGCTGCTGTTCGATGAGCCTTCCGAGGGCCTCGCCCCGGTGGTCGTCGACGAGGTGTTCCGGGTCATCCGGGAGCTCAAAGCCGCGGGGGAATCCATCCTCCTCGTGGAGCAGGACTTCGGCATGGCGATGGACGTAGCCGACTACGCCTACATCATGAGCAAAGGCACTATCGTTTATCAATCAACCCCAGACCTGCTGATCGCCAACGAATCGGCGAAGGCCACCTATCTGGGCGTCGGAGAGTGAAGTTCCGGTCAGGGGAAGGAGGACGGCATCGATAGGCGTGGGGAAAGTGCAGCCAGAAGACGAATGGGGAGTATCCATGAATAAGAGACTCTTGATTTTGGTGTTGGTCTTGGTCGTTGCGATGGCAGCGTCCGCGGCCCTGGCGGCCTGCGGGACTGCGTCCACTACGACTACGACTGCTGCACCGGCAACGACGCAGACCACCGCGGGAAGCACCGAGACGACGGCCGCCACCTCGCCGGGGAGCAGCGAAACCACCGCTACGACCGCTGCGACGGGTCCCGCCACCGGCACGCCGATCAAGCTCGGCTTCGACGAAGGGTTCACCGGCTTCATGGCCTATGACTGCCAGCAAGCCGATGAGGGCATCAAGACCGCCCTCGCGATGATCAACAACCAGTGGATGGGGCATCCTGTCCAGTACCTCTTTGAGGATAACGGCTCCGACCCGGTCGTCGCCGTCGACAAAGCTCGGAAGCTGGTGGAGAGCGACAAAATCAACGTGATGATAGGCCCGATCTTTTCGCCTGCAGCGAAGGCGGTGGCCGATTATCTGGGCAAGTCCTCCGGCATCCCGGAGATGACCATCGTCGGGCAGCCGGCCGACAACCTGACTACGGCGAACGGCCTGGCGTTCATCCAGACCGGCATCTTCGATGCGCAAGGGTACTACTTCGGCAAGTACCTCGCGGAGAAAGGCTTCAAGACCGCGAACGTCATCAACTACGACGACACCCCAGCGCATGCCCTGACGGCCGGTTTCAAGAAGGCGTTCGTGGATGAAGGCGGGGGCAAGGTCCTCAGCGAGAACTACATACCTCTGGATACGGTCGACTTCAGCTCTTACCTCTCTGCGATGAAGCCCGCTGACGTCACCGTCGACTGGATCTTCGGCAATGGCGCGGTTCCTTTCGTCAAGCAATATCATGACTATGGCCTCAAGGCGCCGCTCGCCGTGCCCATGTCGAACAACTACACCGATGCCCAGTTGGCCGAGCTTGGCGACATATCCCTCGGCATGATCGCCTGCGACTATTACGCCTACACGATCGACAACCCGGTGAACAAGGAGTTCGTCGCCGCCTTCGAGAAACTGTACCCGAAGGAAGGGGGTCCGAACTCTGAGGTCTATGGCGCCTGGCAGGCCGTCATGATGTACCTCGAGGGACTGAAAGCCGACGGCGGCGACACGACGCCTGCGAAGGTCATCCCGGCCATTGCCGGCCTGAAACTCGACACGCCGTCGGGCCACGTTGAGCTCGTGTCCTTCAAGAACGCGTACATCCCGAAGCGCGACTTCTTCATCCTCGAAGTGCAGAAGGTTGGCGACGTACTTACCTGGGTCCCGGTGCAGACGTTCAGCCAGGTGCTGTTGGGAGACATGTCGACAACTCCGTGATCACCCGGCGAGCTGCGTGAAACCTGTGCGCTGAACACGACCCCCCTGCAGCCGGGCGGCAGGGGGGTCACTCTTGGTACTAACTCGGTGGCGTTGTCGCAGCCAGGTGACGCTTTTCTCAAGAAAGGAACTTGGCTTCCGGTTCCACCCAAAGGAAGAAGCCATGTCGGTTATCGGAAGAGACAGGATCGCTGAGCTCACCGAGCGGGAGGAGGCGCGCTACGTAGCCGATCGTCCCCAGTCTCGCGCTCGATTCGAGCGGGCCAAGAAGTCGCTTTTCAGAGGCGTCCCCATGGGCTGGATGACCGAGTGGCCCGGCTCTTTTCCCGTGTTTGTCAGCGAGGCCAAGAACGCGCGCCTGACCGACGTTGACGGCCACACCTACGTGGATCTGGCTCTCGGGGATTCCGGATCTCTCACCGGGCACTCTCCTCTACCCACCGCCGAAGCCATCTGCAGGCAGGTCTACAAAGGCATGACCACCATGCTGCCGTCGGAGGACGCCATCTGGGTCGGTGAAGAACTGGCGCGCCGCTTCGGTCTGCCCTATTGGCAGATCTACACCACCGCCACCGACGCCGACCGCTTTGCCATCAGATTTGCCCGCATGGCCACCGGCAGGCAGCTGGTCCTCGTATTCGACGGTTGTTATCACGGCAGCGTCGACGAGGCGCTGGTCTCGGTCAAGGACGGACCAAAGATGGCGCAGCACAGGACGGTCATCGGTGCGCTGCCGAACCCAGCTTCCCGCGTCATCCAGTTCAACGACGTCGATGCTCTCGAGAAGGCGCTCGCTCCCGGAGACGTGGCCTGCGTGCTGGCCGAGCCAGCCATGACCAACGCGGGCATCATCTGGCCCGACTCTGGCTATCACACGGCGCTGCGCGCGATCACCCGTAAGTACGGGACGCTATTAATCCTGGATGAGACCCACAGCATCTGTGCCGGAGCGGGGGGATGCACTCGCGAATGGCATCTGGAGCCGGATTTCTTCACCATCGGTAAGTCGATCGCCGGAGGACTTCCCGCCGCGGCTATGGGCCTTACCCAAGAGGTGGCCGACCAGCTCACATCCCCGCCCCGGGGGATCCCGGGCAAGCATTTCGGGATCGGCACCGGTGGCACGGTGGCCGGCACGATCCTGCAGACGGCCGCGATCAGGGCGACACTCGGCGAGGTCCTTACCGAAGCCGCCTTCGAGAAGATGATTGCCATTGCCGCGAGGCTAGCAGACGGCGTGACCGCGACGATCGATTCGTACGACTTGCCGTGGCATGTGAATCGTCTTGGCTGCCGGGCGGAGTACAGGTTCGTGAAAGACAAGCCGAGGAATGGTGGGGAGGCACACGACGTGTTCGACGACGATCTGGATAGCCTGGTTCACGTCTACATGGCCAACCGCGGGATCTTGCTGACGCCTTTCCATACGATGGTGCTGATATCCCCGCAGACCACAGACGAAGATGTCGAGCTTCACAATCGGGTGTTCGAGGAACTGGTGCGGGAGCTTGTTGCCTAGAGAGTGCATGGATGGCCCCGGGGCCAACACCTCTCCAATCCGAGGGTCGATGGTTCGAGTCAGTCACGGCGCATTAGGAGGACCCCGCGCTTGCGGAGCTCGGAGCCTCTTCTTTGGCGCGAGGTGGCTGGACCGCCGGGCGGGCATGGGGTCCGCGAGGACCTTCAGCGGCGTGCTTCTGGGAACGGTGTCCGACTTACCGCGATGAGTACTTTGTAGGTCGGGAAAGACGACCTGAAGAACCCGGCGCCCGCGCGCATTCGCCGCGCGGGCGCCGTTTTTCTTGGTGAGGCTCGCCCTGTCCGGCGCCGCCTTCCGTCTGGCGCGGTCTCACCGCTTCTCCGCAGAAACGCGAAATGCGCCGTCTGTATCGCGATATACTAATACCACCATAGGACATCCTTCCAAGTCACGGACGAACTAGGGAGCAGTGGTGATACCAGAAGAGGTCAAGAACGTAGCCATCTTTGGAGCCGGGACCATGGGACCGGGCCTGGCACAAGTCTTTGCCACCGCCGGATACAACGTGACCATGTACTCGCGCAAGGCCGAGACCCTTGAGAAGGGATTGTCGGTTCTCAAGGCCAACCTCGGCACCTTCGCCGAGAACGGGTTGCTCGAGGAGAGCGCCGTTGCCGGCGTGCTGGCGCGCATAAGGACCACCCAGTCCGTGGAAGAGGCAGCCCGGGACGCCGACTTCGTGATCGAGAGCATCGCGGAGAAGCTGGATGCCAAGAAGGTCCTCTATGAAGAGCTCGATGCTGTTTGTCCTGACCGGACCATCTTCACCAGCAACACTTCCTACCTGAACATCTACGACGTCATGCCGGCCCGCCGCCTGGCTCAGACCGTGATCGCCCACTGGTTCGCGCCGCCGCAGATCGTTCCCTTGGTCGAAGTGGTCAAGGGACCGGAGACCAGCCAAGAGACCGTCGACTTCGTCGTCGACCTCCTCAAGAAGGTGGACAGGGTTCCCACGGTGCTGGAGAAGTTCGTCCCTGGCTTCTGCATCAACCGGTTTCTGCGGATCATCGGCCGCGAGATCTTCTTCCTGCTCGACAATGGCTACATGACCGCCGATCAGCTTGACCTGGCCGTGAAGGCCAGCATCATCCCGCGGGCCATGGTGCTCGGCTTTGTCCAGCGCTACGACTTCACCGGCGTCGACCTCAGCTACGGCAACCTGCAGAACCCCAACTTCATCGAGGCCCCCATCGACAACCAGCCCAAGAGCCTGGTCGAGTTGATGGAGCAGGGCGATCTGGGCGTGAAGACCGGCAAGGGCTTCTTCGACTACACCGATCGTCCGCTGGAGCAGGTGCTACGCGAGCGGGATGCCGCGATGATCAAGGTGTTCGAGGCCGTCAAGGATCTCATCTACAAGCGGATATAGAGCGGGCAGACAGGAGCGACCATGAAACTACCTGCGGGCAAAGTCATCATCACCGCCTCCCTGAACGGTGCGTTCGTCAGCAAGGACATGAACCCCAACACTCCGGAGCAGCCCGGCGAGATTGCGCAAGCGGCGCTGGAGTGCTACAACGTGGGCGCTTCCATCGTCCACATCCACGCCCGGGACGAGAAGGGCCAGCCCACGGGCACCAAGGAGAAGTTCGAGGAGATCATGGCCGCGGTCCGCGGCAAGTGCAAAGAGATCATCGTGCAGTTCTCCACCGGTGGGGGCGCCAACCTCACCATCGAAGAGCGGGTGCGCTGCCTGGACGCCAAGCCCGAGTCGGCCTCGCTCAACATGGGTACCCTGATGCGCCAGACCGGCGCTTTCGCCGGCACGCCGTTCTCCAACCTCACCAAGGACATCGAGGCCTGGGCTGCCAAGATGAAGGAGCTCGACATCAAGCCCGAGATGGAGTGCTACTCGCAGAGCATGTACCGGGACGTGAGCAACCTCATCAAGAAGGACCTGCTCAAGCCCCCCTACTACGTGAACTTCGTGCTCGGCATGACATACCAGGGAGCCATCGAGGCCACCCCGGAGATGCTCTATTCCATGTACCAGTTCCTGCCAGAGAACTGCTTGTTCAACTGCACGGCTACCTCGGCGGCGCAGTTACCGGTCACGACGGCGGCGATGATCCTGGGCGGCAGCGTCCGCGTGGGGCTCGAGGACAACATCTACTATTCCAAAGGCGTGCTCGCGAAGAGCAACGCACAGCTGGTCGAGCGGTCCGCCCGCCTCGCCCGGGAGCTCAACATCGAGCCGACGACTCCGGATGAGGCCCGGCAGATTCTCGGAATAGTCAAACGCTGAACGGTATTGCCCGCAGGTAACGCTGAGGCGAAAGGACGGTAGGGACGACCGTGGAAATAGCGCCAGATCTATTCTCCCTCAAGGGCAGGAACATCGTGATCGTCGGGGGAGCCGGCGGCATCGGCAGGGGCCTGGCTCAGGGCTTCGTCACCTACGGTGGCCGGGTGGCGATCGCCGACATCAACGAAGCGGCCATGGCGGAGGTGTCCAAGGAGATCGAAGCGGCGACCGGCGAGAAGGTCAAAGGCTACTCGGTCAACACCGACCAGGAGAGCAGTGTTCAGGAGCTGGTGGCGAAGGCTGCCAGCGACATGGGGCGCATTCACGTGCTCGTGAACGCTCAGGGCTTCAACATCAAGTCGGCGGCCACCGAGTTCCCCATGGAGGCCTGGGACAAGCTCTTCTCCGTGAACGTCCGCGGCGTCATGATGTGCTGCAAGAACTTCGCGGCGCATATGGTGGAGCAGGGTGGGGGCAAGATCATCAACATGTCTTCGATACGAGGGCAGCGGGGAGCCTTGGGCGGCAACCTTGGCTACTGCTCCACGAAGGGCGCGATCGACATGATGACCAAGCAACTGGGGGTCGAGCTGGCAGCGAAGAACGTGCAGGTGAACGCCCTCGGTCCCATCATCACCATCACTCCTATGACCGAGGAGACCGTCAACAAGGACGCGACCCGCTACGAGAAGATGCTGCAGAACATCCCTATGGGCCGCATGGGCAGGGTCTCCGACCTCATCGGCCCGGCCGTGTTTCTCGCCTCGGCGGCTTCCGATTTCGTGACCGGCACCATTCTGTATCCTGATGGCGGTACCATGGCCTTCGTCTAACACGGCACATTGGGGGAGACAGCACGGGTATGGCGAAGACAACCACAAAGACGGAACCACGAGCCAAGGCCGCAAACGGCGCGGACGGTGCTCTGGTAGTGCGCGCGTTAGCCAAGGGTCTTAGCATCCTCGGCCTGTTCGACGCGGAGAACCGCGAGTGGACCCTGGACGAGATAGCCGTGCGCACGGGTCTTCCGAGGATGACCGCGTATCGCATGATCCGAACCATGGAGTCGTCGCGGTATCTCGTTCGGGACACGGTGACCAACCGCTATCATCTGGGCCCGGCCCTCCTCGCCACTATGTATCTGTCGGGGGGCTACGCCGAACTGGCTGCCATCGTCAGACCCTACCTCTGCGAACTGACCGACAAGACCAGTGAAGCGTCCACGCTCGCGATCGAAGTCGATGGCGTGGCCGTTAGCGTCGACATGGTCGACACTCCCAGGCCGCTCAGGCGTGAGGTAGCGGTAGGCCGCATCATCGGCGACACCGCCAGCGCCAACGGCAAGATCTTCGCGGCCTACAAGACGGGCGCGGAGCGGGCGGAGATTTTGGCGCAACTGCATCCGCAACTGACGCCTCGCACCATCACCGACTCGCAGACCCTGGCTCACGAGCTCGACCGGGTGGCGAAGGAAGGTGTTGCTTTCGACATCGAGGAACGCAATCTGGGCACCTGCGCCGTCGCCGCTCCTGTCCGTGACCAACTGGGCAAGGTGGTCGCCGCGCTGTCGGTGATCGTTCCGTCCGGAAGGTTCGGTCCCGACGAGAAGCTGAAATACGCTGAGGCAGTGAAGGCCACAGCGGCCTCGTTGTCAGCCTTCTTGGGATACGCGCGGCGGGAATAGGAGGCGAGGTCGCGACGCCGAGCGTTTGCGGCCTCCTTGGCGACTCTCAGGCTGCCGCGTGCTATGGGTCGTCGCGTCGCCCGCGGGGCGACGAGAAGGGAGCGAATGTGCCGCTGAGATACAGGGTCTTTCTTCATAGCTACCTGGGCTTCAACAGCAACTCGACCCTCTTCTACGGGGACCGGGACGCCATCCTCATCGACGCATCCCAATTGCTCAGCGACACCCACAGGATGATCGCCGAGATCATCCCGATGCGGAAGAATCTCACCCATATCTACGTGTCTCACTTCCATCCCGATCACCATTTCGGACTAGGCGTCCTCGCGAGCGCCTTCCCGTCGGCGAAGCTGGTGGCCTTGCCGAGCGTGGTGAAGGACGTGGTCTTCACCGCCAGCGACAAGGTCGACATGTGGGCCATCGATCGCTTCGGCCCTGACATTCCCACGAAGACCACCATCCCCATGCCCATGCATGAGCCTCGTCTCGAGCTCGAGGGCAAGGAGTTGCACTTCTCGGACGGATGGGAGGGCGACAGCGTGAACAACTCCGTAGTGTGGGTCCCGTCCATCGGTGTGGCTTGCGCCACGGACGTCGCCTTCCACGACTGCAACCTCTGGCCGATCGAGAGCAACGTCGAGCGGCGGGTGAAGTGGAGGGCGTCCATCAGCAAACTGCGCGACTTCGGTGCCCGCATCATCATCCCCGGCCACCACGACGAGGCCAAGCTCAAGGCGCTCGAAGAAGTGCAGGACGACCACTCCCGCACATACACCGCCTGCATCGACTGGTCGCTCAAATACCTCGACGTCTACGAGGACGCCTACAATACGGCCAGAAATGGCACCGAACTGCTGGCGGCTATGAACAAACACTACGCCGACGTCAAAGCCGAGGACTTCGCCATCCATTGGCAGGCCCGACTCTTGTTTCCTCACGGCTGTCCCGACTGGTTCACGTCGCTCCCGGGCGAACCGGGCAAGATCTTTCTCAATCCAAGCGGCGGGTTCGACGGCGACCCGCCCAGAGAGTAAGGGGACGAGAGATGCAACTCGAAGGCAAGGTAGCGCTAATTACAGGCGGCGGCACCGGCATCGGCGGGGCGGTGGCCAAGCGGTTCGTCGATGAAGGCGCGAAGATCGTGATCACGGGTCGGCGGAGGGAGATGTTGGACCAGATCGCTGCGTCGCTGCCCGCGGGGAGCGTCACCGTCTTCTGCGGAGATGTCTGCGAAGAGGGGAACGCCGAGAAGATGGTCCAAACGGCTCTGGGCTACACTGGCCGGCTGGACATCCTGGTGAACAACGCCGGNNAGTCGAGGTCAACCTGACCGGCCCGTTTCTGATGATGAAGGCGGCCATTCCCAACATGATCGAGGGAGGCTCGGGCTCAATCATCAATGTCTCTTCGCTGGCGGGGATCGTGGCTCCTCCCGGAGCGCCCGCGTACTGCGCCACGAAGGCGGGCCTCATCCACCTCACAAAGCAGGTGGCGGTTGACTATGGCAAGT
>PMIZ01000520.1 GCA_003157225.1 Actinomycetota bacterium
GGCCTCCATCTTCCAGACGTTGAAATCCTTGCGGTCGTAGCTCGTCTCGTAATGAAGCGGCCTGATGCGGGTGATCCTGCCCTCCGTCACGTCGACAAGGGTCGGAACGCCTGAATCCCTCGGACCGATGAGGCCCGTGCCTCTGATCACCTGCCTGTCCGCGCCGGTGTTGCCCTTCTTCTGGTCAGCGTCCATGGGCTGAAACCTCCTGTGCGGTTGCGATCGAAGGCGCGCGCACTCGGTCACTCTGGCAGTTCTACTCCCTGCTTTCTCAGGTTTGCCTGCAGCTCATTGTAGTCGACTCCGCGCGGTTGAATCCCCGCCCTGACTGCGAGCGCCGCGGCCGTGCCCGCGGCCTGGCCGTACGCGATGCAGTGCGGGATGATGTTGAACCATTGATTGACGCTTGCCCTCGAGGAGAAGGCGCGACACGCGACCAGCAGCCCGTCGATCTCGAGTGGCACGAGGCACCGGTAGGGAATGCAGATGGAAGGATGTCTCGCCGATATCTCGCCGTTGTCGTTGTTGGCCAGAACCACGATCGTATCGTCGAACACTTCGTCCGATTCCATGTCGCTAGGAGTGAGGATGTACTCGCCGATAACGCGCCGGCCGCCTTGCGTTCCCAATTGGGGCGCTGTCTGCATGATGAAGCACTTCTCGCAGCCGGGCACGTGCTTTCGCAAGAATTCGTAGGTGATCTGCGCTCCCTTGCGGCCCAATATGTTCCAGCGCGTCAGTTCTTCGACGTCCATGGCGTCGGAGGCTATTGGCTTCACGTGCATCGGGTGAAACCAGAGCACACCCTCCNNGGTTTTGCAGGAGGCCCTTGAAATAGAAGGCATGGCCGCCCTTCTCCGTCAGATCCCGCATCAGGAGGGCGAACTTGTCCGGATGCGATTTCCGGAAGTCCTCCAACCTGCTTGTGTCAACGTTTGCTATCCAGTAACTGAAGGCGAGCGCAGTCCGGAAGTTGCTCTGGAGTTCGTCATCGAATTCCGCCCCGGCCGCGACAAAGATGTCCCCATCACCCGTCGAGTCGATGACCACCTTGGCGAGTATCGCCTGCCGTCCCGACTTGCTTTCGAAGAAGACACCTTTGGCCGTGTTCCCCTCCATGATCGGACGGGTTCCCCATGAATGGAGCAGCAGATCGACCCCGGCTTCCATCACCATGTCGTTGAGCTCGGCCTTGAGCACTTCCGGATCCAAGACGGCGGTATAGAGCAACCTCTCCCGCCCCCCGAGGTTAGGATCCTNNCGCCCCCCGAGGTTAGGATACTTGCGCACGTAGAACCAGCCCAGGTTGGCGTTCAGGTAGTACTCGAGCACCTTGCGGTCGGTTGTGCCAAAGTCCTCTTCGTTGGGGCAGAAGCCGGCGTTCTTGGCCTTCATCCGGTCGATGATCTCCTGGTTGAGGCCAAAGATGCGCTGCTTTCCGCCGATGTCGCTGAGATTCGGAAAGATGTTCACCAGGCCGCCGGTAGCCATTCCGCCGAGGTGACCGTAGCGCTCGACGAGAACCGTCTTAGCCCCGGATCTGGCCGCTGATATGGCCGAAGCGAAACCGCCGGGTCCACCGCCGACCACAACGACATCCGCCTCTCGTACAACTCGTATCTCTCGCGCCGCTTCGAGGATCGACTTGCCTGCAGACTGTGCTGTCATTCGCTCACCTTGTCAGGGATTCGGTTCACCGCTAGGCGAATACTACCTATCTCCAAGTGGTCCGCCAACCTGCAACCAACGTCCGATGCCGCCAGGGAGCGGCACCAGCGAAGATGCCCGGTGAAGTGCGGGCGACCGCGAGGCGAGGTGCAACGAGCTCACTTAAAGCACCACATTGTATCGAGGAGGCCATCATGCCTCGCATCGGCCTGCGCGAGTTGAAGTGGTCCATCCACGCATCCGAGGTTGTCAAAGACGTGCAGCAGAACCAGGCGCGACATATGGTCACGAACCGTGGAGAACCCACGAATTGAGACGATTGAGGCGAAATCGCGTGGGCAGCTTGCGGGCAGAGCCGCTCAACGAGCTTACTTTCAGCACCGCGTTGCGACGGGGCTTTCTATGGTAGCGGGGACAGCATATGAGCCCCCGGCGCCGCGGCGAATACATTGCCGCGATGGAAAGGACATGAGCGAGGGACCCCAGACCTTGGGCCGGCCCGCGAGGAGCTATGTCTTGAATCGACGAATGTGGGCTGCGCGGCAACATGGACCTCGCGGGGCCGTCCTGATAGTCTTCCTCTTGTCCGCAAACACCGGTACTTGAGGCAGGCACCGGGTGGAAACCTCGCGTATGGTCCTCAGGAGCTGAATGACAACCTCTCCGACATTCTGGAACACTCCGGCCGCCGATCTTCTCACCCAAATCGAATCCGCTCCCAAGGGACTACGAGGCGCGGAGGCGGCCAAGCGACTTCTCCAATACGGCCCCAATACGCTTCGGGCTCGCAAGCGAACCGACACTTTCACTCTTCTCTTCCGTCAGTTCAAGAGCCCCATAATCCTCATCCTGGTCTTCGCGGCCATCCTCGCCCTCGTCCTCAAGGACCGCGTGGATGCCGGCATCATCCTCGGGATCGTCCTCGTAAGCGGTCTCCTCAGCTTCTGGCAGGA
>PMIZ01000214.1 GCA_003157225.1 Actinomycetota bacterium
AGGACCCGGATCAAGGAGACATCGCGCGGCTGGAGAGAATCGCCACCTGCTTAGTAGCCGAGTGCTAATCGACGCGTGTTGGCCATTCGCCCGACGAGACGAGTTCCCGTATTCGACAGCCTTCGATCAAGCCTATGCCCACCAAGTGCTGGAAAAGTGGAAAGGATCGTTGCTTTGAAGGTCCAGGCTGGGTTCCACGCCCTTCACGGACGACATGCCGCGCGGGGGCCACTTCGCAGCCATGGAGCACAACCATTGATCGATGACGTCCGAAGGTTCTTCCGTTCCATTCGCGCTTGAGGCCGACTGATGACCCTGAGGTGGGCGGGCGAGCTTTCCCCCCGCGCTCCGCTCCTTGATGCCTCGCGTTCGCCCTCCCGGCCACGAGCAGACCCTGGCGGCGAGGTGGGCCGGGAGCACACGCCGCGGTTGGCAAGGTCCCTGGTATGGTCGCAGACGAGCGCCGCTCGTCGCGGACGGAGGTGGACGGAGGTTCGATCCGAATGAGCACCCTGATATACATCATCTTCCTTCTGGTGGCGTGAGGGGTACATCAATCCCGATTCACGCTGCTGATCGGTGATATTCGTTGATCAATCCGCCGAGCCTGGCAACCCTGACTATCTCACCGTCGGCGCGGTTCAGGGNNGGGCGCACCACTACGATGTCATGGCGATGGTGGGGGGCTCGGAGGCCGAGGTTCCGGTCCGTCATGCCGGGATGCTCGAGGTCACGCCCGCCTGCACCTCCTAGTATAAAATGGCTGGTCGCCCGGCCGGAACGCGGCCGGGCGACAACCCTAAGCTTTCTCCGCCCGCCCGCCGGTGAAAGCCTCCCAGCGGGCGATGGCGAGTGAGCAGTAGTGCTCATCCAGCTCCATCCCGTAGCAGATTCGGCCGGTTCGCTCCGCCGCAATGAGCGTCGATCCGGAGCCAACGAAAAGGTCAACCACCACGTCGCCCGGGCTGGAGGAATTGTCCATGGCCCGCTCGATCAACGGGAGCGGCTTCATGGTGGGATGAAGCACCGATTCCTCCGGCCGCGCGACCTCCCAGAGATCTGACTGATCTCGATGGCCCCGGAACTGCCGGGCAGCCCCTTCCCGCCATCCATACCACAGCGGCTCATATTGGTGCTGGTAATCAGCCCGTCCCAGCACAAACCGGTCCTTGGCCCAGATGATGGTATCCGACCAGTGCCCCCCGGCCTCGGCGAGCACCCGGGACACGATCGGCCACTCCTTCGTACTCATACATATATAGAGAGCCCCGTCGACCGAGGCCATAAGGTTCCCAGCCCAACCCCGGCAGAACGTCTCCCACGCGTTTGGCGCGAGGGCGTCGTTCTTGAGGCGCCGCCGACTCTGGCCTTTCTGCCGGCCGCCATGGTTGCCGAGGGACACATTGTAGGGGGGATCGGTAAAAGCCATCTGGGCACGCCGGCCGCTGAGGAGCCGCTCGACATCCTCGGGCTTCGTCGCATCGCCGCAAAGGAGGCGATGCTCGCCGAGCTGAAAGAGGTCGCCCCGGCGGGCGCGGGGGTTCTCGTAGGCGGCGCGCAGGGCGGCGTCTAAGTCGATGGTCTCGGGCCGGTCCCGCTTGCCCCGGATCTCCAGGCCCTTGAGGAGCTGATCGATCTCTTTCCCATCAAACCCGGAGAGGGTGCGATCGATGGCGGAGCTCTCGCCCAGCTCGGCCAGCAAGCGCCCCAGCAGTTCTTCGTCGAACTCCCCGGAGATCTTGTTGAGGGCGACGTTAAGGAGCTTGGCCTTCTCCTCGGCTAGATCAAGAAACACCACCGGTACGGTCGGCATCCCCAGCTTGCGGGCGGCCACGAGGCGCTGGTGGCCGCCGNNCGCCGGGGGTTGGCCGGGTCGGGATGGACGGAGTCGACGGCGACCTCTTCGATCACGAGCGTGGTGGTCGGACTGCCGGTCATGGCTTCCTCCTTCTGTGCGAAGTGATGCGGTCCGAGTCGATGGGAGCGGACAGGGACTGTTCTTTTGCGGGTCCGGTCCTTTTCACCACTCATCGCCGCCCAGCACGGTGGCCCTAACCAGGCCGATGCCCAGGGCTCTAATGGCCATCTCCGCGTAGCAGTCGGCGTGGGCGAAGTGATCGGGGCCTCGCCGGACCCAGCGGGCCCGCTTTTCCCCGGTCTCCGGGTCTTCATCGATGGTGCGCACGATCTGGGTCATCTGCCGCATGTACTCCTCCACGACCTCGTCGGAGCGGGGTATGCGGCGCCGGAGCTTTTGGTAGAGGTCGCGCCACCGATCAAACGCCTCGGTCCGGCTGATGGTGATGGTGGGGGTACCCTCATGATCCACCTTCAAGGTGGTAAGGCCATTCTGCGACGGCCCGTAATAGGCCAGGCGGACCCGCCCGGAGTGCCGTTTGGCAAAGGCCCGGGCGGCGTGGATGCCCGGTTGCGCGTCGATCACGCAGAGCCGCACATCGAACGCCTCCATGAAGTGGTCAAGCACGCTGAAGTCGGCGTTGGTGTGGGGCTCGTGGTGCACGGCCAGGGTGTAGACAAGGTCAGCCTTGGTGTCGGCCCACTTGAGAACGATATGGAGTCCCTCGTTCTGGTCCACCCCCATGACGCAGCCCCGGTGTTCGCGACACTGGCCGTAGGTGCCGACGCAGACCCGCAGGTCGGCCATGCTGAGACCTCCATCTATTGCGAGATAGGGGAGCCCCAACTCCGACTTGAAGAACTCGGCCGGATTCTCGGTCCGCCGGTACTGCGAGAGAAGCGCGGCCGGCTTAGTCTTCGCCCCCAGTTTCCTCTCCGCCTCGGAGAGGACCGAGGAGAAGAGCTTGGAGAGGTGATAGCCGTGGGCGGGGCGCGCGTATTTGGGAAGCCACTCTCCGCGCGCCGGGTCAAGCGGCCGGCCGCACCTCTGGCAGACCAAGGTCTCCGCCCCCGGCGGGCCTTGGATGAAGCAGATGTCGGTGCGGGGATCCGACGGCGAGCCGTGGTGGGCCAGGAACTCATCCTCCAGGCACCAGAGCTTCCGGCACTGCTCGCAGCGAAGTACCCAGTGACGTTGATCGGAGTCGGCAAAGGCGGCGTCGATCCCGTAGTCGGGCAAGGACGGCGTGGAGAGCATGAGTTCCCAGCCCCACTGGGAGTGCCCCAGACGTTTGCGGGCCAGATCCAGGTTGGCCGCCTTCATCTCGTCCACTTCGTCAAAGATGACGAAGTCGCCCGGCACCGACTTCATCCGCGGGGTCGAGCGCATCCCCCGGAAGTAGATGGATCCGGGGCCGATTTGCTTGAGGCCCACGGTGTCGGTCTCCCGGATGAGGCTGGAAAAGTAGGGGGACTCGGCCACCGCCGGGCCGAAGCGGTCCCGGGAGAACTCCCCCACGTCGTGGTCGGTGGGGAAGTAGTACATGGCGGTGCCGCCATGAGTGATGGCGAACCAGAGCGCCCGGCTGATGGCGTACTCGCTCGCCCCCATCTGGGCGGCTTTGCGGATGATGACTAAGGGCGACTCGTCCAGGTAGAGGCCCCGCAGGTACTCGTGACCGGCGAAGCTAAACTCCTTGCCCCGCACCCGGCGATGAGCCAGGGTGAAGTGGATAAGCTGCGCGGAATCCCGGAGGGAGCTCATCGCCCGGACGTATAACGCTTGTTTGGCCGCCGGCGGCCAGTCCCTCCAGGATTCGGAAAATCGCCCGCTCGAGGTCTGGTCCGACTTTAGGTTCGAGGTCGATGTGCACTCGTCCACTTTGTTCCACCTCCAGCTTCTCGGTGTAGCCGCGGTTCTTACCTTTGGTCTTGAGCTGCAGGGCGATGGCCCAGGCATCGCCGTTCATGATCGCCTGCTCCAGTTTCAGTTCGGCCGCGTCGGTGCAGCGACCGTCGTAGAGGTCGACGATGGCCCCGAGGTCAGCATCCTTGCGGATGCGGGCGTAAAGGCCGGTGACGCTCATACCCAGCCGCTCCGCGGCCAGATAGACCTTGCCGTGGGTGGCCTCGAGCGCCTCGGCCAGTTCCTTCTTGGCGTGGTGTCGACCCATGAGCGCCTCCTTGCCAGGGTCCTGCTCGCGCGTCCTCGCTTGCGTTTGTCCTTCTGCCCCACTAAACTGAGGTGTACGGAACACTTGACATCAATCAGATGCGTTTCAAGGGACTAACAGCTAACCAACACGAGATAATGATAACAGAGCCATCCGATTCTACAAGTCCCAGCGAGTCCCTCGACGTCCGCGCGTTGCTGGACGCTCGCCTGGACGCGCCGTTAGCGGACGAGGAGTTTCGCTTCCTCGAACTCCAAGGGCTTATCGCAGAGATCGAAGAGGCTCCGGCCAGGCGGCGCAGTCGGGTGGCGGCGCTCGCGAAGGCGGTGCAGACGGTCAAGACCCTCCGGCGGGCCCAGGGCAAAGAAGAAAGGCAGAAGTCGCCCAAGGCCGGTCGTCTGGCGATCGACGACCGGGACCGGCGCTTCGCACTCTCCCGTCTCTTGGCTATCGAAGCAGAGCGCGACCCCGAAGTGTGCGGCTTTCGGGAGCGCTATCTGGGCGGCAAGCCCCTGGAGTGGGCGAGGATCGAGGAGTGGATAGGAGCGACGGCGGCGGCGGACGGGGAGCACTCCCAGTATGTGGAGATAGCGCTTCCGGCGGACAGCTCGCTCCGCGTCCCGGTGGAGGGCCCCCGGATCGAAAGCGAAGCTCTTCTGCGCGACGTTCACGTCGAGGCGACTGTGAAGGTCAAGTTCGTGAGCTACGGCCTTCCCGGGAAAGACCGGGTGCAGGTGGTCCCGGTGCGGGCTGGCGGAGTCCTTGACGAACTGCGCAGGCTCAGCGAAAAGTTGGCTCGCTCTTACCGCTGGACCGCGGACCAGGCCACGGTATTCGTGCTCGCCGGCGTCACCCCCTATATGGTGGGGGTGAGGATCGAGACCGTGGTGGGGAGCGCGCATCCGGCGGCCAGCACGGTCTGCCTGGAGATCGACCCCATTGTCTCTCCGCTTGAGGTTCAGAAGGCCTACAGCCAGATCCGGCAGAAGATGCTCGAGGGCATCTACCGTCCCCTGACCGAGAAGCACCTCAAGCTCGCCGTGTTCGCCGCCGAGCGCCGCCCGCCGGCCAAGTGGGCCGAGGTCATGGCGGCCTGGAACGAAGCCCACCCAGAATATGGGTACGAGAAGGAGACGGTGTTCGCCCGGGACGCGACGGCGGCGCAGAACCGGCTGCTGCGGCCGCGGCTGGACGCGGACGCATTGCTCTAGACTCGGTACAATGACTAAGGAGAAACGGAGGTGGCACCATGGCTCTAAAGATAGGGGTGAATCTCGACAGCGTGGCGGACTTCTCCGGCCGCCACCAAGTGGCTGAACTAGCCCTCTTCGGTTCCTGCCTGCGCGAGGACTTCAGTCCCGCAAGCGACGTCGACGTGCTGGTCACCTTCAAGCCGGGGGCCAAGGTCTCCCTCTTTGACCTGGTGGACATGGCCGAAGAACTCTCGGGTCTTTTCGGCCGTCCCGTCGATCTGGTCCCCAAAGAGGGACTGAAACCGCGCATCCGCCGCTCGGTTCTCGAGAGTTCCGAGGTCATCTATGCCGCCGCGGCGTGACGATCTCTATTTGGCCGACATCCTGGAGGCGGCGGAGTCCATCCGGCGCTTCCTCGGCCGGTTAGACGAGCCCGGCCGGGAAGGATTCCTGGGCGATGATCTGGTCCGAAGCGCGGTCCTTCAGAAGTTGAGCATCATCGGCGAAGCCGCCGCGCGGGTAGGGGAAGAGACCAAGGCGGCCCACCCGGAGGTCCCCTGGAAACAGGCCCGGGGCATGAGGAATCTGTTGGTCCACGCCTACTTCTCCGTCGACTGGGACGTGGTCTTTACCACGGCGACCGACGCGGTGCCCCGTCTGGCCGGGCAGATCGAGAAGATACTCGAGGCGAGCGACTCAGAAGCCCTTTAGGCCGCGTCCAGCGGCGGGGTGGTATGGCGGGCCGGGCCAAGACGCCGCGGTCCCTAGCTCCTCTAGAAGACAGCCGCTCTTCCGGCGGCTCCCTCGGCCTACTGCGGCCGCAGACTTGCTATTTCCCCCGGAAAGAGCGGTAATCACTTGGCCAAGGCAACGATTCGAGTGCACATGGAAAGGACTCGCAGGCAGGGATGCGCGGGCACATCAAGAAACGCTCCACATGGCAGTTTGTGGTGGACCTGGGGCCGCAACCGCTCCAGCACTGCCCCGCCTGCCGCAAGCGCTACTGGGCCGATCACGGCCGACTTCGGGCCTGCCCCAAGTGCCATGGCGCGCTCGGAGACCGCATCGAGCGCCGGCAGGAGTTTCACACGGGCTACCAGAGCAAGCGAGAAGCAGAAGATGCCCTGGCCAAGGTTCTGGGGGCGCTGGCCTCCGGACTCCACGTCGAGCCATCGAAGCAACTCGTTGTCGATTTCCTTCGCAACGAGTGGTTGCCGGCTATCCGGCCCACCATCCGGCCGACCACCCTCTCTTCCTATGAGACCCACGTCGAGCGCCACATCATCCCCCGGATCGGCAGCCTCCAACTCCAGCAGGTGACCGGCGCCCAGATCAACCTCCTCTACGCCCGCCTCTTGTCCGAACCGGATGACCGAGGTCGCCTGCTCTCGCCGTCCACCGTCAGACGAGTCCACGCCACCCTGCATCGGGCTCTCAAAGACGCTGTGCGCTGGAGCAAGATCCCGCGGAACCCGGTGGACGCCGCCGACCCACCCCGGGCCCTCGGATTTGACCGGGAAATGAAGGTGTGGACGGCCAAGGATCTCAAGACCTTCTTGGGGGCCGAGCGCGAGAGCGATCTCTATCCGCTCTGGCTCACCTTCGCGACTACCGGCATGCGTAGGGGAGAGGTATTGGGCCTAGCCTGGGAAGACCTTGATTTGGAAGCGGGCCACTTAAGCGTCAAGAAGACCCGGATCATGAACGGCTACGCCACCATGCTCTCCACGCCTAAGACCAAGAAGGGAAGACGGCTGATCGCTCTGGACCCCGCGACCACCGCGGCGCTCAAGAAGCTCCGAGCAAGACAGATCCGGGACCACCTGCGCCGCGGGGCTTCGTGGGACGAGAGCCAGCCGGTGTTCGCGAGCGCGGAGGGCGAGCCCTATCATCCCGAGCGGGTGAGCAAGCTCTTCGCCCAGGGCGCGAGAAAGGCCGGGCTTCCGATCATCCGCCTTCACGACCTACGTCATACCTACGCCACCCTGGCCCTGGTCTCCGGCGTCCATCCCAAGGTGGTGTCCGAGCGCCTGGGGCACGCCAACATCGGCATCACCCTTGACTGCTACAGCCACTGCCTGCCCACCCTCTCCGAGGAAGCGGCCGCCCGGGTGGCGGCCCTGGTCGTCCCCGATTAGCCGGCTCTCCTGCCGCCGCGAAAATGTACACGAGAATGTACACGGCGGAATCCGGGGCCGGCCGCGGGGCGCACGATGCCCCTCATTGTTTATGGCAATTTGCAGGCAGTTATTGTCTCCAGAGGCGGGCAGCGGACCGTCCAAATTCCACGATACCCCGCAAAAGTGCACAAATACCGGGTCCCTACCCCTGTACACTTTGTGCACTTTGCCCAGATCCGGGCTTTCCGCCCCGACCCCTGCCGCCGCCTGCTACCGGCGTCTTCCGGACTCCACTTTTAATCCGATGGTCGATGGTTCGAGTCCATCACGGCTCATTGAAGGACAAAGCCCCGATCGTGCGGGGCTTCTTCGTATTTGGAGAGTGTGTCGGGTTGCCCGATGAAGGGCCATGCTGGGGCCGATGTTCACCGAATGAACACCACGCGGCGCGGAAAGCCCGGAAAGAGCAGG
>PMIZ01000062.1 GCA_003157225.1 Actinomycetota bacterium
ACGACGGCGGCCAGAGCGGGCCGCTCGGTGTTCTTCAGCGGGGTTGCGGTCGCAGTGGGCGTAGTGGGGATGGTATTCATCCCCTTCCCAGCGGTTCGCTCTTTGGGGATCGGGGGAGCCCTTGTGGTCTTCTTCTCGGTGGCCGCTTCCCTCACCTTCATGCCCGCTCTGTTGGGGCTGCTTGGCTCGCGGGTGAACGCCATCAGAATCGTCCCGGAGCACGCCGCCGCTGAAGGCCGTTTCTGGCGAGGTTGGTCGGGCTTCCTCACGAGACGTCCTTGGGCGGTCGTCCTCGTGACGATCGCGCTCGTAGCCGTGGCCGGCTCCCCCATCCTCCACATGAAGACCGCCATGGCCTCGGCCACGGCGCTGCCTCCGTCGAGCGAATCCCGCCAGGGCTACGAGATACTGGACTCCCAGTTCGATCGCTCCGCTTTGTCGCCGATCTCCGTGCTCGTCACCTGGGATGCGGCGGGCGGGAGCGTCGACATGGCGAAGGCCGCCTCGCTCTACACGATCGGCCAACAGTTGGCGGCCACTCCCGGTGTGGCTTCGGTCGTCAGCCCCTTCAACCTGCCCGGCCTGACCGATGTCTCCGCTCTGGTCGGCCTGTGGACGCAGTTTCAGGCTTTCTTCAACGATCCGAATGTGAGCCCGAACATCCCCGCGGGGGGCCTCAAACTTCCGAACGGTACGACCATCTCGACGGGGCAACTCGGTCAGATCGAGGCCCTGGTGAAAGGGTCGATGGGACCGCAGGCCATGCTATACCGAGTCGTGCCAAAGGCGCTCCCCTCCTCCGCGGAGGCACAGACTTTGAGCGACACCATTTCGCGGATGAAGCTGCCCGGTGGCTTCGAGGTTCATGTCGCGGGCGAAACGGCAAACGACCGAGATTTCCTCCGCGGACTACTCGGACGCCTGCCCTGGGTAGTGGCCTGGATCGCTCTGACCACCTTCATCATTCTGCTGTTTCTTCTGCGCAGCCTCCTCCTGCCCCTGGTCGCGGTGCTTGTCAACGCGCTCACCATCGTCATGGGGTTCGGCGCCGTCGTGTGGCTGTTCCAGGGATCGCACTACCAGTCGGCGCTGGGATTCACGGCTACCGGAGCCATCGACGCCATCATCCCGGTGGTGATGCTGTGCGTCCTCTTCGGGATAACCATGGACTACGCCGTCTTCTCGCTAACGAGGATGCACGAGTCCTGGCTGGGTGGCCACGACCGGTCGCGTTCCGTCGCCGACGGGCTTGTCCACAGCGGACGGATCATTCTGAGTGCCGCTCTCCTGGTGATCGTCGTGACCGCGGCGTTCGTCTTCACGCGCGTCTCCGAGACCAAGACGCTGGGAATGGGGATCGCGCTGGCAGTGGCGCTCGACGCGATGCTGATTCGGATGGCGCTCCTGCCGGCTATCATGCGCTTCCTGGGCAAGGCCAACTGGTGGATGCCCCGCTGGCTGGACGCGATCCTCCCGGATACGGGACACGGGGCAGGACGTGTGCGTACTCTGCGGCCTCAGTCCAGATCGGGCCGGTCCTCCGCCAGAGTCAGGGGAGGGCGCCAAGTCGGTCGCCCAAGACCCTAGCGACCGGGGATCGCGGATGTGCCGCAGCCTCCGTCTGGCCTGGCGCCGACTTCCGAGGGGCCGGCAATAAGTCCTGCCTCCTAGAGCCCCTGGGCAAGAATGAGCTCCGCCTCCGACGACTTGATCCGCTGGCTTTTCGCGGGCGCGTACTCTTCTGAGGAGTACCAGGCGAGGGCGGACTCGTAGTCGGGGAACTCCACGATGATCACCCGGTCCGGGCAAGCGCCGCCCTCCAGTACCTCCGTATCTCCGCCGCGGGCCAGGAAGCGGCCCCCGAACTGTTTGACCGTGGGACCGACCATCTGCCTGTACTGCTCGTAGCCGTCTTTGTCCTTGACCCAGACCCTGGCGATCACGTACGCGGACACGATTCGTCCTTTCTTCACCTTTGGTAGCCTGTCAATCATGAACGCGCCTCTTCTCATCGTCAATCCGGCTTCCGGGTCCGATCGCTCGGCTAGAAACCTCGTCCGTGTCCTCGAGCGGGTGCAGGAGAGGTTGGGGGATGTCGTGGTCCGCTATACCAGCCGACCCGGCCATGCAATGGAGCTCGCCGCGGAGGCCGGCCGTGAGGGTTACCGCTTGATCGTCGCCGTCGGGGGAGACGGCACCTTCAGTGAAGTTGCAAACGGAGTGCTCTCGACCGAACGCGATGACATCGCGGTGGGACTGATCAACCTGGGCACAGGAGGTGACTTCCGCCGCAGCCTGGGGATCGAGGGTGGAGTCGATCGCTGCCTCGACGTGCTCGCCTCTGGGAAAGAACGTCTCGTCGACGTGGGCCGCGCGCGTTTTCGCGGCGTAGACGGCCGCCTGGTCGACCACTTCTTCGTGAACGTGCTTTCGGCGGGGTTGGGCGGACTTGTCGACCGCTACATCGAGAGGATGCCGGCCCTGATCGGAGGGAAGGCCGGCTACTACCTGGCGTCGCTGGGCGCGGTGGTGGTGAGCCGCGAACAGCACGTGCGAGCCGTCGTCACGTGGGAGGGCGAGACCCACGAGCAGATCATCCCGGCCTACCTCATCGCCATCTGCAGTGGACGCTGGTTCGGCGGCGGCATGGAC
>PMIZ01000019.1 GCA_003157225.1 Actinomycetota bacterium
ATTCGAGGTGGTACCGTGGTGGAGCCATAGCGTTATCGTACCTGGACTACGCTGACCGAGCTTCCTTGCGGGTAGAGCACGTTCTTGGAAGGCTGCGCCGGGCTCCTCGGAGGGTCGCGCGCGAACTGAGCGGGTGCAGCGGCCGTGATTGAGACGCAGATAGCGGAGCGTCGGGACAACCCACTGCGCGTTCTCTGGCTCACGGCTGTCCCGCCTGAAGCCGTTCAGCGCCACCTCGACAGGAACTCGGATGGGGGCGCCCAGTCCTGGACGTCCTCACTACTGCGTCACCTCTCGCGGTTCGACGACATCTCCGTGACCGTCGCATCCCCGATATCTGTCGACTTCGGCACTCTGCAGCAGGAGCGGGTGGAGTACCGAGGTCTCACCACACGCGATAGCGGATCGAAGAGGAGATGGCCTTCACTTGGCCCCTGGAGGTTGCTTGAGGACTGGCCGCCTCTCCGCGACGCGATCGTGCGTATCATTCGGGAGACCTCACCCGACCTGATTCACATCCATGGGCTCGAATCTCCCCTCGGACTGATAGCACGGGATACGTCGGTTCCCTGCGCGGTATCTCTTCAAGGCCTCCTGGGGCCATACCAGCGCGTCTTTTTCAGAGGCGTGTCCGCCCCCGACATGGCCAGACTGCTTTTGAATCGTAGCGTGGTCAGGGGCACGGGTGAACTCAACGGGTACTTGCGCATGCGCGCAAAAGCGGTGCGCGAGCGCGAGATGATGAGTCTTCATCGCTACTTCATCGGGCGCACGGACTGGGACAGAGCTTTCGTTGCCGTCAATGCCCCAGACACCCTGTACTTCCATGGCGAGGAGATTATGCGCCCGATCTTCTACGAAACGAGTCGAGAGCCCGCCGATGAGGATTCTCACACCATCTTCACGACATCGAGCGCCATGATATTCAAAGGCACTGAGTGCCTTGTCGAAGCGCTGGCAGCGCTGCACAGAATGGGGCGACGGGACGTAGTGCTTCGGGTTGCCGGTGTGCCCCCAAACGGCGAAGTAGGTGGCATGTATCGGCGAAGAGCGAAGAAGTTCGGTGTCGAGGCCAGCATCGAGTGGCTGGGACGGCTGAATGAACGGCAGCTTGCCCGGGAACTGTGCAGCGCCAGTGTATACGCGTACCCATCGCACATTGACAACAGCCCCAACAGCCTCGTCGAGGCCATGTTGGTTGGCGCTCCGATCGTGGCTACTCACGTTGGTGGCATTCCCTCGCTTCTCGCGGATGGAAAGGAAGGACTTCTCTGCCCCGCTGGTGACCCACTCGCGATGGCGGGCAGGATTGACGCCTTGCTTGCGGATCGCGAGCTCGCCCTGCGGCTGGGGTCCAACGCGAGAGAACGAGCGCGCCTTCGCAATGACCCGCTTCGAGTGGCCGAACAGACACTCCGGATCTACCGTGCCGTGGTTGGTGCCGAATGAGTAGTGACGCGGGGGTTCAGCCGGACCATGTTCGGTTGCGAGTATGCCTGGTCAAGCAGAAGTCCACGTACGATCTCTACACCAAGGAAGTGCACGACCTTGCAGAACTTGCCGCGTCTTCAAACTGGAGGACCGGTCCTCTGGGGCTGTGGGAAGCGTTCGATTGCGAGTTTCGTTTGGTCGACGATGACGGGGCGCGAGAGTGCCAGCTTGGGAAGGCCCAATGGGGGCGGTATGTGCAGGGGTGGAAGCTCTACGACGACACGATCGCCTACGCCAAGGCTGAAGACGTAGACTGGTCCGCGTATGACATCGTGGTGACGATAGATGTGGCTGTTCCAACGCGAGTGGTCAGGGCGTTCCCCCAGGTACTGTGGTGCTACTACTTCATCGAAGGTGGCATCAGTGGCATCGACAATACCTATCGCGGCAGTCCCTATTTCGGCTACAACGTCTTTCTCACACACAGGCTAGGGCAGGAGTCTCTGGCGAGTGACTCCCGTCCGGTGCGGCAGATGGCCACTGAGCGAAGAGCCGTGCTAGATTTCCCGTACTACTTCCTGTCATCTCGAACGGTGCAGTCTCTCTACGAACCGTGTCCGAGATCCGGGTCTCTCCTGAGCCATCAGAGTCGGGATGCGTTGGCGCCACACGAATCGGCCGCGTTGGAGCGCTTGGGCCCCCTGCGCCGCGACTATCCGCCCGCTATTGCGAGCATCCACCGTCTGGAGGTGGAGTCGAAGTACTTCATTCTTCATCCGCGTGCGGCCGTCCGCGCCGGGACCCAAGTCGTGGAGGCAATATCCGCTGGGTGTGTGGTCCTTGGGCCCTCGAGCAGGCTGTGGGGATATCCCGATCTCATTGCCGAGAACCGAGAGCAGCTCAACCTTGAAGATATCCTGAGAGAGTACGCTCGTCTCGAGGAAGATGGCGATGAGCTTGCAAGAGTTCGGAGCGCGCAGGCGGATAGGGTGGACCAGTGGTGCTACCAGATCCCTGGGGGGAACCTTGCGCTTCTCTACGAAGCATTCAGAGCCTCGAGGCCTAGCCCGATGCGCCAGCGGTTCGCGGAGATCAGATGCTCCGCGGGTCGCCCGGTGTGGAATTCGCTAGAACGCGTGAGAGGACTATCCAAGCGCCTCAGTCGGACTCGGGACTGCGGTCGCTAATCGGCTGGAGGTCCAAGAAATGGCGAATACATCGATTCGAGGGAGAGCAATGGGCCGCGTCGAGGCAGAATACCGCCGCTGCTGTGAAACGCCCTCGGATATCAATGAGTTCCTTCCGCTGCTCAAGGAGTACTCCGCTTCCTGCAGTCATGTCACTGAGTTTGGAGTGCGGGAAGTGGTATCGACGTGGGCTCTGTTAGCGGGCAGGCCCAAGCGCGTGGTCAGCTATGATCTCTACCGTTCGCCCAACATATGGCGGGCCCTACTTCTGGCTCGGCTCTCTGGTATCGCTTTCTCGTTTATCAAGGGAGACACGCTCAATGTAACTACCGAGCTCACGGACCTTCTATTCATCGATACTCTACGCACTTATAGGCAGCTGACCGGCGAGCTTGCGCTTCACGCGGCGCACGCCAAGCGGTTCGTGATACTGCATGACACCACGGCATTCGAGTACCGAGACCAGTCACGCTCGTCAAGTCCGGAAGGCCTGTGGCCGGCTGTTGAGAAGTTCCTCGAGACCCACGACGAATGGAGACTGCGGGAGAGGCTAACCAACAGCGCCGGCCTGACCGTTCTGGAACGCCGTCGGTCTTCGCGCCTCGCCGTCGAGGTACCGGCCCGGGTGGTGAACGGAGATGTCTAATGGTCTGCCGCTCCCAACGATCTCCATCGTGACCCCGTCGCTTGACCAGGCGGACTTCCTCGAGGAAACGCTCACGTCCGTACTGGCGCAGGGATACCCGAATCTGGAGTACGTGGTTGTGGACGGCGGTTCCTCTGACGGCACTGTCAGCATCATCAAGCGTCACGAGAGTGGGATCAGATATTGGGTCAGCGAGCCCGATGAAGGCCACGCACACGCCCTGAACAAAGGCTTCGCGCTGACTACCGGCGAGATCATGGGATGGATCAACAGCACTGACATCTACTATCCGTGGACTCTGGAGACGGTGGCGGACATCTTCCGGGATCTTCCCGAGGTGGAGTGGAT
>PMIZ01000509.1 GCA_003157225.1 Actinomycetota bacterium
TTGCGCGTAAGGAGCCCTAGATGACCAGAGACGAGATCCTTGCCAAGGTGCGCGATATCCTGGTGGACCAGCTGGGCGTAGAAGCCGATAGCGTCAAGCTGGAAGCTTCGTTCCAGGATGATTTGAACGCCGATAGCCTGGACCTGGTCGAGCTCATCATGGAGCTCGAAGACCAGTTCGGCGTGAAGATCAGTGACGAAGAGGCCCAGACCCTGACCACAGTCGGCGCGGCGGTGGACTTCATCGCCGCTCGCATCTAGTCTTCCGCGCACCACAGGGATGAACAGGCGGGAACTGCCAGCGCTCGTGCGGGCAGTTCCCGCACGTATTTTCCAGCGGCCGCCACGCTCCGCGGTGCTGCGGCCGCTCGGCGGCGCCACCTTCATCGATCTGGTGCGGCAGCTTCCCCCGGACCTGCTGGAGCTTGCTCTCACTCACTCCTCCTGGGTCGACTGCCGGGTGCAATCGTACGAGCGGCTGGAGTTCCTGGGAGACAGCGTGCTCGGTCTAGCGGTAGCGTCCACTTTGTGGCAACGCTATCCGGATTCCGGAGAAGGAGAACTGGCCCGACTCAAGGCCTTCGTCGTGAGCCGCGCCAGCTGCGTACAGGTGGCTGAGCGCGTCGGGGTGGGCCAGCTCATACTCGAACGGGCTCCGGCGCCCAATCCCAAACGGAAAGAAGCCGTCGCTAATCAAACGATCCTCGGGAACGTGTTGGAGGCGCTGATAGGGGCCGTGTTCCTCACGCACGGTTTCGAGCAGGCCCGGCTGGCGGTGATTGACGCCTTTGAGGAGCAGATGAGCTTCGCGGCCACGGGGCACGTGGATCACAAGACTTGTCTCCAGGAACTCGTTGCGCCGCGGGGGACACAGCCGATCTACCGGCTGGTGGGCGAGACGGGTCCGGCCCATGCCCGAGTCTTCACCTCGGAGGTCAGCGTCGAAGGGATAGTCCGGGGCTGCGGCACCGGCACGACGATCAAGATGAGCGAGCAGAAGGCGGCGGAGGAGGCCCTGGTCTCATTGGCGGCCAGGGACCCGGTCGGCTGAGATGGTTCACCTGCACTCCATGAGCCTGCGGGGTTTCAAGACCTTCGCGAAACCGACGGAACTCACGTTCGAGCCGGGCGTCACCGTTATCATCGGACCGAACGGCAGCGGCAAGAGCAACATCGCCGACGCCGTGCTTTGGGTGCTGGGAGAGCAGAGCCCGGCCAACCTGCGGGGACGCAACATGCAGGATGTCATCTTCTCCGGCCCGGGCGGGCGCAGGTCGAGCGCCGTGGCGGAGGTGAGCCTCGTCTTCGACAACGGTTCCGGTGCGCTTCCTGTTGATTGCGAGCAGCTCGAGGTCACCAGGCGTCTGACGCGCGACAGCGGCTCCGAGTACCGTTTGAACGGCAGCGGGTGCCGCCTCCTCGATGTGCAGGACCTGATGAGCGGGCTGGGCCTGGGCCGGGAGATGCATAGCGTCATCAGTCAGGGGAAGGTGGAATCGCTTCTCAACTCCACGCCCGAGGCGCGACGGGCTCTCGTGGAGGAAGCCGCCGGGTTGGGGCGTTTCAAGAAGCGGCGCGAGCGGGCCCAAGTCAAGCTGGAGCGGAGCCGGCAGAACCTGCTGCGGGTGGCCGACATCGAGCGGGAGGTCAAGGCGGCGCTTCGACCGCTGCGCCAGCAGGTGGCCGCGGCCGAGAAGTTCGCGGAGGCCACTGAGGAGTGGGCGCTCGCGAGGGCTGGAGCGGCGCTCTACTCGCTGGTGGAAGTGCAGGAGTCGTCGAGAGCTCTGACCGGGGAGTTGGGCGCGGCCGAGGCCAGGGTGGAGGAGATCGGGTCGGGACTGGCGCGTCTGCGCAAGGAGCGAGCGGCCGAGGAGGAGCGTTTCGCGGCGGCGCTGGAAGCGCGGGAGAAGCTGAGCTCGGTGTTCCATCGGGTGCGGGCGCAGGCGGAGTACATCGATGGGCGAGCGGCGTCGCTCAGGCAGCGGCTGGCCCGTGCCGAGGGCGAACTGGACCGGGCCGGGAGACGGCGCAACCTGGCAGAGAGCGAGGCCGCGGTTCTGGCTGCGCGCCTTGCCGAGGTCGTCGGTGGCATCGCCGACGAAGCCCGGTTGGCGCGCGTCGCCGGCTGGCTGGAGGCATTGCTGACGGCCCTGGAGGCTGCCTTGCCGGACTATCGGGCGGCACTCGCGGCCGAGGACGATCTCAAGGACCGGGTGTTCGAGCTGGAGGCATCTCGTTCCCGGGCGTTGCAGCACCGCGACTTCTTGCGCAGAGAGGTGGACGATCGAGGTAGGGTGGGCTCGGAGCTGGTGGGCCTGGCGGAAGCCGCCGATGGCCGAGTGCGGACACTGGAGGCCGAGGGCACGGCGCTCGCCGGCCAGATGACGGAGTCCCGGCTGCTGCTGGAGCGCGCCGAAGCCGAGCTGAGGACGGCGGCCGTCGACAGGGAGGAGGCCCGGGCCGATGCGGACGAAGCGGCGCGAGACGAAGCGGCAATCGGGGAGCAGTTGGCCGGCCTCGAAGCGCGCCAAGCCGTTCTCACCGACATGTTGGCCCGCAGGGAAGGCGCGCCCGCCGGCGCCCGGGAGCTGCTCGCGAGAGGCCAGGGCTGGCGCTCCTTGACCGAGGTCGTCGCGGTCGAACCAGGGTACGAGCGAGCAGTCGCGGCGGCCCTCGGCCCCCTGATCCAAGCCGTGTTGGTCCCGGAGGGAAGCGACTTGGACGAGGCGCTCACGGTCGGAGGCCCGCTGGAAGCTCTCGGCACCGCGCGCGAAGCGAGCGGCGCCGAGAGCCAGACGAGCGCTGCGTCAGAGCCTCCCGAGGGCACTGTCGACATCTGGCGGCTCGTCTCGTGCTCCGACGCGGTGATGGACGTCCTGCGGCGGCTGGTTCCGCCCACGGCGGTCTTGGTGGGGAAAGAGACCCTGGAAGATGCAAGCCGGCTCGGGCGGAACGGTTGGCGTCTGGCGACCCTCTCGGGGGAACTGCTCCAGCCCGGTCTCCACATCGCCCGGCGCCAAGAGGTCGGAGCGGAGACGTTGTTGCGGGGCCGCAGCGAACTGCAGGCAGCCGCGAGCCAGCAGCAAGGCCTGCTCGAGAAGCGCGACACCGCCCGGGCGGCGGCCGCGCGCGCCGCCGCCGCGGTCTCCGAGGCGGAGGACCGCTGCCGTCGGCGGGAAGAGCAGCTTCGTGAGGCCGAGCGCCGCCTGACTGCCCGGACCGGCGACTGCGACCTGCATGCGCGCCGGCTGGAGGAGGCGAGGCTCCAGCGTGGCGAGTTGCAGGGCCGCACAGCACGGGAGAGCGGCCTGGCCGAGCAGTTGGTCGCCGACCTGGGCACCGTGGAGGACGGCATGAAGGAACGCGAGCGCGAGCTCGAGCAGGCCCGGGCCGAGCTGCGGGCCTTGCAGGCTCGCCTGGATGCCATGCGCAAGAGAGTGGCCGAACTGGAGGAGAAGAAAGGTCAGGCGGCACTCGTGGAGGTGCGACTGCGGGAGCGCTGCCGGTCCCACGAGAACGAGCGCTCTCGGGCCCTTTCTCAGCAAGAGGCCGCCGACCGCGAGATGACCCGCTGCGAGCGACGGGTCGAGGCGTTCGCACGGTACGTTCCCGTGCTCGCGAGATTGCTGTCGCTGGCCGAGCAGTTGGCCGAAAACTCGAGGACCGCAGTCGCGGACCTGGAGGGAGTGGTGGAGGCGACGAGAGCGCGCACCGACGAAGTGGCCGGCGTGATGCGCGACTGGGGCGGCACCGAGGCGGAGTTCCAGCGCGAGCTGCAAGAGCTGACCGCCCGCTCTACCGACCTCCGTGTCGCCCAGGCGCGGCTCGACGACCGCACGCTGCTGCTGGAGGAGGAGCTGGCTGAACTGCGCAGACGGCACATGTCTCCGCGCTCACTCACTACCTCGGAGCTCTCCGGCGAGAATACGGATTCACTTGCAGCCGCCGTCGAGCGGGCCGAGCGCCGGCGCGAGCGCATCGGTCCGGTGAACCCGCTCGCTGAGCAGGAATGCGCTGAGATGGAAGAGCGGGCCCGTTTCCTCAGCGATCAGCGGCGGGACCTCGAGGCGTCTCTTGCTCAGCTCGGAGACGTCATTGCCGAGCTGGACGAGCACATAGAGCGGAGCTTCTCGGAGATCTTTGAAGCGGCCAAGGAACATTTTTCTGCGGTCATAGCTTCCGTGTTTCCTGGGGCCAAGGGGACGCTTAGGCTCACCGAGCCAAAACCTCCCTTGGGTTCCGAGCGGGGCAGCGCCGGCCGGGCCACAGCGGCGCGGCCGGGCGACACCGTGAGGGAGCTCCGGGCAGTCCCGGAGGGGGCAGGGGCCGAGGAGGATGAGGCGGAGCCGTCGGAGCAAAACCGTGGAATAGCCATCGAAGTGCGGTTCGCCAACAAGTCGCCGCGGAGTCTGAGCCTGTTGTCGGGCGGAGAGAAGGCCATGACCGCCATAGCCTTCCTGTTCTCGCTCTTCCTTGCTCGTCCGTGCCCGTTCTACATCCTGGACGAGGTAGAGGCCTCGCTCGACGACATCAACATCCGGCGCTTCCTCGGCTTGATCAGGAAGTATCGGGACAGAACTCAGTTCATAGTCATCACTCACCAGCGGCAGACCATGGAAGTCGCCGACACGCTCTACGGCATCACGCTCGAGAGCGACGGCACCTCCCGGGTGCTATCCCGGCGGCTGGCGGCGGCGAAAGGGGCATAAAGCGTTGAGTCACAATTGGGCGGAGGTCTTCATAGGGGTCTCGCAAGATACAGGGGCAGGGGCTCCGACGGAGGTGGAGCAGAAGCGCGGGACCTGGATGGCCCAGCTGCGGGACGGCCTGTCCAAGAGCCGGAAGGCCCTGCAGCAGCAATTCGCCGCCATACTCTTCGATCGCTTCAACGAAGATCTCTGGGAGCGGATCGAGGAAGCTCTCATTTTCGCCGATGTGGGCGTTGAGACCACTGTCTCCATCGTAGGCTCGCTGGAAGCGGAGGCCGACGCCGGCAACATCAAGGATTCGCGCGATCTCCTGGCGAAGTTGCGCGAGATCACTGCCAAGCACTTCTACCCCGGCGACACGCGCATCGACGTGGCTCACAATCCCGCGGTCATTCTCATGGTCGGAGTGAACGGCACCGGCAAGACCACCACCATCGGCAAGCTGGCCTGGCACCTCAAGGAACTGGGAAAGCAACCGCTGCTGGTGGCGGGTGACACCTTTCGAGCGGCCGCCATCGAACAGCTGGCGGAATGGGGCCGGCGAGTGGGGTGCGAGGTTGTGCACCACGAGCGGGGCGGCGACCCGGGGGCGGTGGTCTACGATGGACTGGAGGCCGCTCTGGCGCGCAAAGCCGACGTCGTCATCATCGACACCGCCGGGCGGCTGCACACCCAAGTGAACCTCATGAACGAGCTGCAGAAGGTCCGGCGGGTGATCGACAAACGCATGCCCGGCGCGCCCCACGAGTCGCTGCTCACCATCGACGCCACCACGGGGCAAAATGGCCTCATCCAGGCGCGCATGTTCAAGGAGGCGGTGGAGCTCACAGGCGTTGTGATGACCAAGATGGATGGTACGGCGAAAGGCGGCATCGCCCTGGCCGTGTCGCACGAACTCGGATTGCCGATCAAGCTTATCGGCACCGGAGAGAAGCTGGAAAGCCTGCAGCCCTTCGATGCGGCCGATTTCGCTTCACTGCTGTTCGACGACTCAGTCGGCCACCGCGTTTGACGGGACTCCTAAGGACGCGCTATCGCGCCGACCAGTGTGTTCTGGCGGCCGAGGCTTCATTTTTCGGCAACCTTCTAGTAAACTCCCACCCTCGCGGCCGCAAGAGGGCCGTTGCGGAGCGGTGCCCGAAGGCGACAAGGTGACAGGTGTTCGAATCCCTTTCAGATAAGCTGCAAACGGCGTTTGACGGCCTCAAGAGGCAGGGCAAGCTCACGGACAAAGATGTTGAGCGGGCCGCTCGCGAGATCAGGCTGGCCTTGCTCGAGGCCGACGTCAACTTCAAAGTGGTCAAGCAGTTCGTCGACAAGGTCAAGGAACGTGCTCTTGGCCAAGAGGTGCTGGGTAGCCTGACCCCCGCCCAGCAGTTCGTCAAGATCGTCAACGAAGAGCTGACGGCGCTCATGGGTTCGGCCTCGACCAAGTTGACATTCTCTCCCCGGCCCCCGACGTTGATCATGATGGTGGGGTTGCAGGGTTCGGGCAAGACCACCGCCTGCGGCAAACTCGCCAACTTCCTTTTGGCGCAGGGCAAGAGCCCGGCCATGGTGGCCGGCGACGTCTATCGGCCGGCGGCCATCGACCAGTTGAAGTCACTGGGGCAACAACTGGGAGTGCCTGTTTACGACGAGGGCACCGACGCCGACCCGGTGGACATCGCCAAGCACGGGGTGAAGTGGGCGCAGGAGAAGGGGCGCGACGTCCTCATCATCGACACGGCGGGCCGCCTGCACATCGACGAGCGCCTCATGGAGGAGATCGCCCGTATCCGGCACACCGTGAAGCCCCACAACATCCTACTGGTTCTCGACGCCATGACGGGGCAGGACGCGGTCAACGTGGCGCTGCAGTTCCAGGAGCGCGTACAGTTCGACGGCGTGGTGCTCACCAAGATGGACGGCGACGCTCGTGGTGGCGCGGCGCTCTCTGTACGCGCGGTCACCGGCAAGCCCATCAAGTTCGCGAGTAGCGGCGAGAAGCTTGACAACTTCGAGTATTTCCATCCCGATCGCGTGGCCTCCCGCATCCTGGGCATGGGCGACGTCCTCTCGCTCATCGAGAAGGCGGAGCGCAGCATCGACGAGAAGAAGGCCCGCGAGCTGGAGCAGAAGCTCCGCAAGTCCACCTTCACGTTCGACGACTTCCTCGAGCAGATCCAGCAGGTGCGCAAGATGGGCTCCATCTCCAGCCTGCTCGGCATGATCCCCGGTATTCCCTCGGGCAAGCTCAAGGGACTGCAGGTGGACGACAAAGCGTTCGACAAGATCCAGGCCGTCATCTACTCCATGACAGCGGAGGAGCGCGGCCATCCGGATCTCATCAACGGCAGCCGTCGCCGGCGCATAGCGGCCGGCTCCGGCACCGATATTCAGGCCATCAACCAGTTGCTCACGCAATTCAAGCAGGTGCAGAAGATGATGAAGCAGCTGGGTTCGGGCCGTGTACCCAAGAACCCGTTCCAGATGTTCGGGAACCAGAGCTGACAGAAGGAGGTGACGTATGGCAACAGCAATCAGACTGGCGCGTCGCGGCGCCAAGAAATATCCGACCTACCGTATCGTGGTGGCGGATTCGAGGCGCGCGCGTGACGGCCGTTTCATCGAGTCCATCGGCTTCTACAATCCGAACACCGACCCGTCGGAGATCACCGTGGACGAGGCCAAAGCGAAGAAGTGGCTACAGTGTGGCGCTCAACCTTCTGACACGGTGCGCAAACTCTTTAGCGTGAAAGGCATCGTCTAGGTGAAAGAGCTGCTCGAATTCCTTGCCCGTTCTCTCGTGGAGCACCCGGATCAGGTGCGGGTGGAGGAGACCGAGAATGCCGACGGCGTGCTGCTTCGTCTCTTCGTCGCGAAGGAAGACGTGGGCAAGGTGATCGGTAAGCAGGGCCGCATCGCCCGGGCCCTGCGGACGGTGGTCAAGGCCAGCGCTGTCAAGGACGGCAAGCAAGCCACCGTCGAGATAGTCGACTGATCAAGGCCTGGCCGAAATGACGTCTCGCCCTGAATGGATCGAGGTCGGGCGGATCTCGCGTCCCCACGGGGTACACGGGGAGGTGCGGATCGTCACCGATTCGGACAATCCGGAGCGCTTCTCTCCCGGATCGGTGGTTCACGCCCGTCCCGGCCGCCTGGGCGTGGCGGGCCCGCGCCAGCCGGAGCAGATCCGGTTGACCATCGCCAGTCTCAGGGGCGCCGACGACTTCCCCATCCTGGCCTTCACCGAAGTTCCCGATCGCGACGCCGCCGAGGCGTTGCGCGGCTACGTGCTCGAGGTGCGCTCCAGCCAACTCCCCGACTTGGGTGAGGACGAGTTCTATCCTTTCGATCTCGAGGGCCTCGAAGTGAAGGACTCCGCGGGTGAACGCCTCGGAGAGGTGACCGAAGTGGTGGATTCGCCGGCTCACGCCATCCTGATCGTGTCTCTCGCCAACGGAGGAGAGGGCATGGTGCCGTTCGTCCAGGTGGCGGTGCCCGTTGTCGACGTGACCTCGGGCTACTTGGTGGTAGACGAGGCCT
>PMIZ01000474.1 GCA_003157225.1 Actinomycetota bacterium
GTGGCACTCGCTGAACTTGCCACCCGCCCGTATGTCTTCCATGACTCTGCGGGCGTTGGCGGTGCCGTGCGCCACCGCGATCTTCAGCGTGGCGCCTTTCAGCCAGTCCCAGCTGGGGACGAGAGACTTCAGTAGGCCGGGCACCGGTCCGACGTCGCTGATGGTGATCTCAGCGTAGCGCACGCCCTCGAAGCCGCGCACCGGCAGGATGTCGCCGTGCTCGTAGATGGACTCTATCTTCTTGCCGGTGACCAGCTCGAGCACCGTGCGGAGCGCCGATTCCATGACGCCGCCCGTCGCGCCGAAGATCAGACCCGAGCCTGTCGCCGTGCCGAACGGATCGTCGAAGTCCGACTTGGGCAGCGACGGCACGTCGAGGCCGGCCTGCCGGAACATGCGGCCCAGCTCACGCGTGGTGACGCCGTAGTCCACGTCCTTGTAGCCACTGGCGTGCATCTCCGGACGGTCGCACTCGTACTTCTTGGCGGTGCACGGCATCACGGCCACGCTCACGATCTTGGCCGGGTCGACGCCCATCTTCTTGGCGTAGAAGGTCTTGATGAGCGCCCCGAACATCTGCTGCGGGCTCTTGGCCGAGGAGAGATTCGGGATGTATTCGGGATAAAAATGCTCGAGGTATTTGACCCATCCCGGAGAGCAACTGGTGAACTGCGGCAGGGCGACGTTTCTGTCACCCAGCACCAGCACCTTGTAGAGCCTCTGGATGAGCTCCGTGCCTTCCTCGATGATGGTGAGGTCGGCCGTGAAGTTGGTGTCGAAGACCTTCTGGAAGCCCATCCGCTTGAGCGCCGTGTTCATCTGGTAGGTCACGGTCGTGCCCGGCTCGAGGCCGAACATCTCGCCCATGGCCGCCCGCGGCGAAGGCGCCGTCTGAATGACCACGTACTTCTCGGGGTCGTCCAGGGCTTTCCAGACTTCCTCCAGGGCGTTCTTAGCGTAGAGGGCAGCGGTGGGGCAGCGGTTGGTGCATTGCCCGCAGTTGATGCAGACCACGTCGGCAAGCGGTTTGTCGAGGAAGGTGGATATGTGCACCCTGTTTGACCGGTCGGTGGCTTCGAGCACCCCGACCTCCTGCACGTCGATGCAGGTACGCACGCAGCGGCGGCAGCGGATGCACTTGTTCATGTCGCGGACGACGGAGAAGCTCGACTCGTCCACCGGCACCGGTATCTCCACATGCCCGAAGCGGAAGTCGGCCACGCCATATTCCTGGGCCAGCGCCTGCAGCTCGCAGTTGCCGTTGCGACGGCAGGAATAGCAGTCGCCGCAGTGCTCGGACAGCATGAGGTCGAGCACGTGGCGGCGCGCGGTGCGGACCGCTTTGGAGTACGTGTTCACCTTGATGGGCCCAGTGATGGGGAAGGCGCAGGCGGCTTGAAGCGTCCGCTGTCCTTCCACCTCGACCACGCACACGCGGCAAATGCCGGCGATCTCCAGGTCGGGGTGGTAGCAAAGGGTGGGAATGTGCACGCCGATGCTCTTGGCGGCCTCGAGGATGGTGGTGCCGAGGGGGACCTTCAGCTCATGGCCGTCGATGGTGACGGGCACGGTAGCGCCTAGCGAGTCCGGTGATACCGGCTCGGGCTCGAGGTCCGGCTGGAACAGCTGACTCAGCGGCGCCCGCCTAGTGGGGAGGGTTCCGCGTCTTGATCGTTTATCAGCCATCGAACTCATCTCCAAAGTGCTCGAGGATAGACATGAAGGCCACCGAACTGGACTGGCCCAAGCCGCACTTGGACGCCACCTGCATGGTGCCGGCGAGCCCTCGGAGCTCGTCGAGGTATCCGGGTGGGCACGTGCCCTGTCTTAGCATCTCCACGCCTTCAAGCAGCTTGGCGTTGCCCAGACGGCACGGGGTGCACTGGCCGCAGGATTCGTCCACGAAGAAGTCGAGGAGGTTGTGAGCAAGCTCGAGCATGTCCCGACCGGGGCCGATCACGATTATCGACCCCCCGGTGGGGATATCCTCGAAGGCTAACTGCCGCTCGAAGTCCTTCTTCGGCACGGTGCGTCCGGAGGCGCCACCGATCTGGACGGCTTTCGCGTCCGCTCCACCCACCTGGCGCAGCAGCTCGGCCACGGTGATGCCGAACGGGAACTCCCACACGCCCGGGCGTTCGCAGTCGCCCGATACGCTGAACAGCTTGTGCCCCGTGGAGTTCTCGGTGCCTATGCTCTTGAACCAATCCACGCCTTTGGAAATGATGCAGGGCACCCAGGCGAGGGTCTCCACGTTATTGACCACCGAAGGACGGTTCAGGAAGCCGGAAACCACCGGGAACGGCGGCCGGTTCCTGGGCTCGCCGCGGAAGCCTTCGAGCGACTCGATGAGCGCGGTCTCCTCGCCGCACACGTAGGCGCCGGCTCCCATGGCCACCATGATATTGAAGTTGAAGCCGTCGATGCCGCCCACATTGGTACCCAGCAGCCCGGCGACCTTGCGCCGGTAGATGACCGCCTCGAGGTGAGGCCGCAGGTAGCCGTACTCGGCGCGCAGGTAGATGAGCCCCAGCGCTGCGCCGATGGCTCGAGCTCCGATAGTCATGCCTTCCATGACGAGGTCGGCGTAGTCGCTCAGGATCAGCCGGTCCTTGAAGGTGCCCGGCNNGCTCGCCCTCGTCGGCGTTGCACATGATGTACTTGGGATGGCGCTTCTCGGCCGCCGCGAAGTTCCACTTGATGCCGGTCGGGAAGCCGGCGCCGCCGCGGCCCTTGAGCTTCGCGTCGCGCACCATGTCGATGATGTCCACACGCGACATCGCGAGGGCCTTCTTGAAGCCGTCTCCGACGGGGATGGTGGAGAAGGTGAGATCGTTGCGGGCGCTGGTCTGGGCCGCCCCAGCATGGACCCTCGGTCCCGCCGGCTCTCCGCCGTTGCCTCCGGCCGCCGCACGCTCCCGAAAGTCGGCCACGATCTCGGTGACTTTCTCCGGGGTGAGCCGAGTATAGACTTCCTCGTTCACCAGCATGGCCGGGCCTTGATCGCACATGCCCATGCAGTTGGCCCACTCGAGCGAGAACGTCCCGTCGGCCGTGGTGCCGCCCATCGCGATCCCGAGGTCCTTCTCCAGCTGGGCGGCCACCTGCTCTTTGCCGGCCAGTTCGCACGAGTAGGTGCGGCAGAGGCGGAAGATATACTGACCCTGCGTCTCGGGCTGGATGAACGAGTAGAACGACGCTACCGCGTCGACCTCCACCGGGTGGATGCCGAGCACGTCGGCGATCACCTGCATGGCCTCACTGTCGATGCCGCGGTACTTCTCTTTCACCTTCCGCAGGATGGGGATGAGCGAAGCGCGGCTGAAGTTGGTGAGACCGGCGACTTCCTCTACTTCCTTGCGGAGTTGGTGCAGGTCCTCGACTACCATGACTCTTTATCCCTCTGCTCGAGCAACGAGTTGACCTTGGCCACCAACGTGGCCGGATCCACCGGCTTCTCGATGAACTCGTCGACCGGCACCATCTCTTTGTCCTTGCCGATCTGCACGCCCATCGCCCGGTTGACGCTCGTCACCATGAGAATGGGGAGCATGTTCCCCTGCCGACGGGTCTGGCGGGCGAACCGCAGTCCGTCGTCGGGCTCTTCCATCATCACGTCGAGAATCAGCAGGTCCGGATCGGTCTCCGCCAGAAGTGCCAGACCATCGGCATAGTTCGAGGCACCCACCACGGTGTGCCCCTCGCGTTCAAGGACGATCCGGCCCGCCTCGACCATGTCCGGGTCGTCGTCCACGATCAGGATTTTGGACACGACTACACTCCCTCAGTAGAACAGCATTCTTCCAGCGGCCCGGCCCTTCAGGTTCTGCGTCCTCCGGCTGCCGCCGAACAGGAGAAATAGTATCTCAGCTTTCGGCGGAATTGGCGTGTGCGCGGTTGGAGCGGGGCTGAGGTCGACTCTACATCTCACCTGAGGTCTTGCCCCGGCCCCGGAGCCTGGCCGCGAGATAGATCGACACCCCGAGAGCGATCGCCGCCACGACTGCCAGCACGATCGTCGCCCAAAGCAGTCCCGGGGAACTGCCTTTGCCGGCGCCACCGGGATTCGCCGGTCCGCCGGTCGTCGCGGCTGGCGCGGTCACCGTGGTCGCGGTGGAGACCAAGGTTGTGCCGGAGGACGAGGTTGCAGTGGAGGTGCTGGTCGTGGTCGAAAGCCCGCTCGTGGTTGAAGTCTCGAAGGCGGGCACGGCCTCCGTGGTGGGTGGCGTCCCTCCGGCCATCATGTTGGCAAAGGTGTCGAACTCCGGAGCCGGCGTGTTGCCCAGGTCGATTTCGGAGATGTAGACGTCGTTGCTCTTGGTCCCGGGATAGACGTCATCTACCCTCAGATTCACCCACTTGGCCGTGCAGGTGATCGGAAACCTCTGCAGCGACGGCTCGTCTTTGAGGGTGATCTCCTCCCCCTGGCCATCGGCCCAGCCCACGTATACGTCCTTGGGCCGAGCGTACTCCGTGAACGAGGTGGGACTGTCGTTCCTGCCCGGTAGGATGCGGATCTCCTGCAGGTTCTGGTTGCCCCGAACTCCGACTTGCAGCCACTTGTCCTGGGCCTTGGCCGAGAAGCCCCAGGCGGTCGCCGGCGAGCCGTCGATGACCTCCCAGCCCGGCGGGTCGCCGCTTTCGGCGTTCGGGCCCAATCGCTCCGACGCCCCATGCCCCATCGGCACCGCCACCGCTCCGACGCTGGCCGGCACGGCGATCTCGCTGTCCAAGCTGTACTTCTGAGACAGCAGAGGCGTGACGAAGCCCAGGGATATGTCATCGTCGCGGGTGGGCTCTAGGTTGTCAAAGATCCACTGGTACGTACGGTCGTCGGGCTTGGTATAGGACCTCGGGCGTGGTTCGCGTACCTTTGACGTGTCGGCGCCGACTACCGAGCCATCGAAACTGTCGGCCAAGCGGTGGCGGACGATCGCCTTGCCGATGGGACCCTTCCAGTAGGCGCCGGTGTGTAGCCAGTACTCGTATGAGGCGGCGGCGGTGCCATCGCTGAACTGGGACTGCAGGAACATGCCGGCCAGGTAGCTCACGCTGATCATGGTCTCGCCATGGGGGAACCTGACCGTGTGCAGGTAGTAGCCGACCCAGGCTGCGGATAGCATCGGGTCCTTGCCTTTGCCAAAGGTCACCTGCAGGGGCTTGCCGTCCTGCCAAGCCCTCAAGGCGACCGGCGCCCCTGGCATGGCCCGCAGGTCAGCCGATCGCGCGCCCACCTCATCTGGCGGCACGATATCCGCGGATGAGAAGCCCAGCTGCAGCGTTTGGGGCGGGCCGTCGTTCACGAACTTGAAGTCCACGCGATACTCGGCGAAGCTTCGGTAGCAGATCGCCTGGACCGTCTCCGAGTCCATGCGGATGTTGGTGCTTGCGAGCGGCAAGACCCCGCCGCCCACCAACATAGCAACGCCGGTGGAGTCCGCCCAGGCCGGTGACGGCTGAGCCCAGAGCGCGAGCGTGGCAGCGAGCGCAACGGCCAAGGCGGCCGCGAGGGCTAGGCGAATGGCAATGGGCTGGACTACGCGACCCAGCATGGACAAGCGTGACTTGCGTACCATGGCCCCCCTCCACGCCGCCGTTGAAGTGCGTTCCCCTACAAGCACCTGCGATGATACATGGTGCCGGTCTTGCACCGCGAGGTCCTTCTTCAACCGACAGCGCCCCTTCCGGACGTCTCGAATGGTCAGGGGCTGATCGGCTCGATGGTCCTCTGCTCCGTGTAAAGGCCGGTGGCCCCGGAGGGAAACACCTCGTGGTCCAGGGTCTCCTCAAGCCGCCCTTGCCCGTCGTAGGCGCGTACCGCCAATCGGTGGGTCCCTTCCGTGAAGGGCCAGTCGTAGCGCCAGATCACCCAGGTGAGCTCGGAGAGTGGCTTTCGCAACTCGGCCGCCCCCCACGGGTTGTCGTCTATCTGGATCTCGACCTTGGAGATACCCTTCGCTCCGGCGTGGGCGATACCCCCTATGGGCACGTAGGTTTGCCCGCCACGCGTGACGAGCGACTTGGTCGCCACTGTGTCGATGACCGAGGTGGTCTTGATCTCGGCCTTTTCGTCCCATCCCTCCGCCACCCAGTAGCCCGGTATCGAGTCCGCGGTCAACGTTATGCTCGTGATCCACTTGGGCTGTTTCATCCCGTACCGGTCCGGAATGCATATCCGCAGTGGGAAACCATGCGCAACCGGGAGCGGCTGCCTGTCCCAGGCGTAGGCGAGGATGATCCTGGGATCGCTGTCGACCAGTTCGAGGTCCACCTCCTCGTCGAAGCCGTCAACCGACTTGATCAGTGCGTAGCGAGCGCCGGCCGCGGGACCGGCCTGCGCAAGCACGTCACGGAAGGGGACTCCGGTCCACAGCGTGGTCCCGATGAACGGGCCTCCAACAACGTTCGAGATACACGACAGGGTCACGAACTGATTGACCTTCTTGTAGTCTGACTCGATCTGGTCGAGCGTCAGCGACAGCGGCGTGGCGACCAAACCATCCACTGTCAGTCGCCAGGTGGTCGCGTCGATCTGTGGAGGGGCTAGATCGATGTCGACTCGGTAGTGGTCCGCGACCGCCGTGTATTCCGGCCGTGTTCCCGGGACCGGCTGAACCGGCGAGTCCGCGTTGGGGAAAGCGACGGGACCCGTGCCCGACCCGGGTGCCTCGGATGTCGCTTGGGCCCGCAGGACCGCGCCTACCCCAGATCCCGCCACGATGATGGTGGCCACGAGACCTCCCATCTGGATGACGAAGCGCCTCCTGCTGATCGCGTGAGCCTCTGTCGGCGGAGGTGCGTCGGCGGCAGCAGCGAGTGACTCCGTTCCGCTCGCTGCGTCGACTCGGGCCGCGTCGGCGGCACCGAACGTCGTCACATAAAGGCGGAAGATGCCCCATCCAGAGAGAAGAACGAGAGCGAGAGCCCAGATCGAGAAGCTTATCCTGCCGGCGACGCCCACCGGAACACCCTGGACCAACGCGACTGCCACGGAAAACAGCCCCACGGCGCCGCCCACCGCCGGCCCATATCGTTTGACGCGCGAAAAAGAGGGACGCGATTGCGAGTACCGCCGGGGTGCCATGGCTCCTAGAGTTCCCCCCGCCCTATGGTTCCACACCTGGGAGGACACGTGAGAAGCGAGCTGCGACTAGAGAGGAGATACACCGGATGCCGGCGGCCTTGCGCGGTGCCACGGACCCGTTGGCCAAGGGTCCTAGCGCCCGAAATAGGCCCGTACGAACTCGTCTCGATCGATCCCGGCCTGCGCGCAGATGGTCCGCAGGGTCGACCCTTTGATCAAGGGATGGTTCGGAAGCGTCAGCGGGGTGCGGGTGCCATCCGCGTTGTCGCGGATCATTGAGACATGATTTCCTTCACGTATCAGCCGGAACCCCAAGGCAGCCAGAGCGTTGACCACCCTCTGCGTCGGCGCATCCGCGGGGAACCTCTGGTTCACTCAGCCAGGGTCGTCTCGGCGACGAACGCCTCTAGTATCGGAGAATCCGGGTCGACAGCGTCTCTTCCGAACGTCTCGACGTGAGATGCGATTGCGGACTTCACGTCGGCAAGGGCTTCCTCGTAGCTGTCGCCTTGCCCCACGATGACGCCATTGAACCCCAGGGGGTACGAGACGTATCCGTCCGGGTGCTTCTCCACGATGATCTTGATGCTTGGCATGTGAGTCCCCAGTCTTGAACTCACAGAGTATATCCCTTGCTCCACGGTTCCTTGCCTGCCCCAGCATGCTTTCGCTGCGGACATACAACCAAAGATCGACCGAGGGGGAACTCCTAGTCCGCCTGTCCCGCCCCGGCGAGTGTCAGCGGGGCGGTGCCTCGGTGAGCGTGAGTTCCGGCGCGGGGATGGGTGCGGCTGAGGACGCGGTTGCAACCGGGGATGTCCCCTCAGATGTCGCGTCGGGGTTGGCGTCGCACAAGGTCACAGTGAAGATACTGCCCTGACCACGCTCGCTCTTGACCGTCGCGTCGCCGCCGTACATCTGGGCCAGCTTGCGCACGGTGGAGAGGCCCAGGCCGCTTCCCAAGACCTTGAAGGTGTCCTCGTTCTTGATGCGCACGAACTCGCTGAAGAGTTTGGCCGCTTCCTCGGGAGTCAGCCCGATGCCCGTGTCGGCCACCTGGATCCTCACCTGATCGTTCTTGCGCTCCACGGCCACGGTGACGCTGCCGTTCTCGCGGTTGTACTTGACGGCGTTGGACACCAGGTTGTTGAGCACGATCTCCATCTCGCTGGGGTCGGCCACCATCTCCACCGGTTCGGGCGCCCGCAGGGTGATGCCGATGTTGCGCTCAGAGGCCTCGGCGGTGAAGAGCTCGATGGTCCGCTTGGCGAGGGCCACCACGTCTATGGTGTCGAACGAGCGGGCCTTCTGGCCGGACTCGATGCGGGTGAGATCGAGCAGGTCGAAGATGAGCTTGCGCATGCCGTCGAGGCGCAGCAGGCTGCGGTCGATCATCTGCCGTCGTTCTGGCGGTTCGTCCCCTTGGAGGATCTTGAGGTAGCCCTCGATGGCGTTGAGCGGGGCCTTCAGCTCGTGCGAGAGCACGGAGATGAAGTTGAAGCGCACTTGGCGCTGCTCTTCGGCGAGCCGGCGGGCCTCGCGGCTGATGATGAGCTGATCGGTGGCTTTGCGCACCGCGTAGCGGAGCTCCTCTGGTGTGAAAGGCTTGGGAAGGAAGTCGTACGCGCCGAGCTTGGTCGCCTGTACGGCGGTCTCGAAGGTGGCGTAGGCGGTCACCATTATGGTGAGCAACAGGTGGCCCTGCTTGCCCAGTTCGGTGAGGATGTCCAGCCCGTTCATGCCCGGCAGCTTGAGGTCGAGGAGCAG
>PMIZ01000308.1 GCA_003157225.1 Actinomycetota bacterium
GTCCCGCTTTCGTCACTGGTATCAGTCATACGCTAGTATGAAAGCTCATGGCTCTTGGACACAAAGTAACGAGACACTATCATAGAACTTGTCCTATGATGGGAGGTGGCGCCGAGTGATCTATTACGTGATTCCACGCGAGCTGGCCGACAAGTACTACGAGGAGTTCCGCAAGCGTTTTGCGGGCGTTGATGGCGTTGAGGTGATCATCGATCGGCGCGACATCGATCGGCGGGGGCTGACCGAAGGGGGAGGCAAGCGAGTTCTGCGCGACCGGCGCCGCCGCCGAATGGGTGGCTCGTTCCCGGACGTGTGACGTGTCCCCATCTGGGCTGCTGAAGAATGACGCTTCGCCGCCAGAACGCGATGGGCACGCGCGAGAGAAGAACGCAGGGAGCGGGCGTAGCAGCGCTACGGTCGCGACCGAGGACGCGCTATCGCACCGCTCAGCGCGTTCTGGCGGCGAAGGCTTCGTTCTTCAGCAGCCTTCCGGCCTTAGGCTGGATCTTCACAACCATACGCACTTCTCTCCCGATGCGCTGATGTCGCCGGCCGCGCTGCTCGCGGCGGCGAAAGCGAAGGGCATCGGCTGTCTTGCTATCACCGATCACAACACCGTAAAGGGCGCCCTTCAGGCTATGGCCCTTGCCGAGGCCGATCTCTCCTTGCCTCGGGTCATTCCGGGGATCGAGCTATCTACGGCCGACGGCGAGATCATCGGGCTCTATGTCTGGGACGACATCCCGGCCGGTCTCCCCCTCATCGAGTCCGCGGAGCTTATCCGCGGTCAGGGCGGCCTGGTGTACCTGCCCCATCCCTACGACGTGCTGCGCCGGGGAACCATCTCCAGGCGTCAGCGCACCCACGCCGCCGAACTGTCCGACATCATCGAGGTCATGAACGGCCGTGCCCTAGGCCCCAGGGCCGGTGAGAAGGCCGCTCGTCTCGCCGGTAGGCTTGGCGCTGCGGCAGGTGCGGGCAGTGACGCCCATCGCGAACTGGAGGTGGGCCTCGCTTGGGTCGAGGTCGAAGCCTACCCTTCCCGGGACATCCTCGTCTCCTTGGTCGCCGGGGGAATGGTGGTGCACGATCTGAGTCTGCGGGAATACACGATGAACCTGGGGATGAAGGGACTGGCCCCAGTGACGCGCATGCGTCACCGGGTGGCGAGCGATCTGCCGAGGAGGTAGACGGTGGACATGAGCGGGCCTGCCGGGGCGGTGCAAGCCGACCTCTGGCGGGACTGGCGGGGCGGTCCCGCAGTCCATTGCTTTCTCTGCGCCCATCACTGCCGGATAGCGCCCGGGGAGCGCGGGCTCTGCGGCGTGCGGGAGAATCGCGACGGTGTCCTCTATACCCTGGTCTACGGATGTCCCGTTTCGACCGCCATCGATCCTATTGAGAAGAAGCCTCTCTTCCACTTCCTTCCCGGAAGCCTGACCTACTCGCTGGCTACCGTCGGCTGCAACTTCACCTGCACGTTCTGCCAGAACGCCGACATCAGCCAGATGCCGCGAGATCGCGGAAGGATAGTCGGCAGGATCTTGTCGCCCAGACAGGTCGTTGAAGCCGCCCTCGAAGCGGCCTGCAGGAGCATCTCCTACACCTACACCGAGCCGACCATCTTTTACGAGTATGCCCGGGATTGTGCGCGGCAGGCGAGCGCGAGCGGGCTGAAGAACGTGTTCGTCACCAACGGCTACATGACTGCCGAGATGCTAGAAGACATCGACGGTGACCTTCACGCTGCCAACGTTGATCTCAAGTCGTTCTCCGACGGTTTCTATCGCGCCCAGGTCGGGGCGCGGCTCAAACCGGTGCTCGACTCCATCCGTCGCCTGCACGCGATGGGGGTCTGGGTGGAGGTGACGACCCTGTTGATCCCGGGGTTGAATGACAGCCCCGACGAACTGCGGCGCCTGGCCGCGTTCCTAGCTTCCATCTCCTCCGACCTGCCCTGGCACGTATCTCGCTTCCACCCGGCCTACCGATTGCTCAACGTGCCCCCGACACCCGTCTCGTCGATAGATACGGCGTTGCGTGTTGGACGGGAGGAGGGTCTCCACTACGTTTACGGAGGTAACATCGAGGGACACTCCTCCGAATCGACATTCTGCCCGGGCTGCGGGAACACGCTGCTCGAACGGCAGGGTTTCAGGCTAGGAAGAAGTGGGATAAACGGCGGTAGATGCTCTCGTTGCGGCAGGGAGATCGCGATTCAGTAGAAAGGGGAACGTCGATGGCGCTCGTTGGCTGTTTTGTTACACCGCATCCTCCGATCATCGTGCCGGAGGTGGGAGGAGCGCAGTTGATGGAAGCTCAGCCGACGGTGCGCGCCATGCGAGAACTGCAGGCAAGAGCGGCCGCGCTGCAACCCGAAACGATCGTCCTCCTGTCTCCGCACGCGCCCCTCATGTACGATCGCATGGGGGTCTCCTTGGCCTCGTCGTACGACGGATCTCTTGCCTTCTTCCGAGCGCCGAACGTGCGTGTGGCGGCTGCGGGCGACCTGGAGATCGCCGAAGCCATTTTGACAGCGGCCGCGAAGCATCAGGTTTCCGCCGCGCCCAGCGCCTCGCGTGGCGACGTGGTGGATCTAGACCACGGAGCCATGGTGCCCCTCGTGTACATCATGGGCAAGCTCGCCGAGACACCGCGTTTGGTGTTGCTCGCGTTCTCCCAGCTCAGCCTCCAGCAGCATGTCCGCTTTGGAGAAGCGATCGGCCGAGTGCTCTTGGACGAGTCTCGCCGCGTTCTCTATGTGGCGAGTTCCGACCTCAGCCATCGCCTGCTGCCCGAGGGGCCCTACGGGTTCGATCCGGGGGGCCCCCGCTTCGACGGGGCAGTGGCAGACGCCTTCGCATCCGGCGATTGGAAGGCGCTCAGTTCCATTCCCGGCGATATTGTCGCGGCGGCAGGGGAATGCGGCTATCGATCGCTCATGGTTCTGGCCGGAATCGTGCAGACCGTTCACGCCGAGGGCTTGCAGACTGAGAATCATCTGCTTTCATATGAAGGTCCTTTCGGTGTAGGGTATCTTGTGGGTGAAGTAGAGGTGTTGAAGGCGTCGCACGAGCAAGGGACGGCATAGTGACCGAGGAAGCACAAGGCTCCAGCGATCCGTTCGTCAATCTGGCCCGCCAGGCCATCGAAGCCTATGTGAGCGACCGGGTCGTCATTGAGACCCCTCGGGGGAATGAGGAGACGCCTCGCCGCGCGGGCGTGTTCGTTTCGCTCCATCTGCCCGACGGTTCGCTGCGCGGTTGCATCGGCACCACCGAGCCGCACCGTAACAGCGTGGCAGAGGAGGTCATCGCGAACGCGGTCTGCGCCGCAGCGCAAGATCCCCGCTTCTACCCCCTGGAGAAAAGCGAGCTGGCTCACCTGGACGTGACGGTCGACGTGTTGGGCCTGCCCGAAGAAGTGGACGGCCTCGACGAGCTGGACCCGAAGAAGTACGGGGTCATCGTGCGCACCATCGACGGCAGGCGGGCTCTGCTTCTTCCGGACTTGGAGGGCGTGGACACCGTCGAGCAGCAGTTGCGCATAACCTGTCGCAAGGGGGGCATAGACCCCGTGACCGATCAGTACAGGCTGTTCAGGTTCGAAGTCGAGCGTCATCACTAGAGCCGGTCTGCGGTAAGATAGAAGGGTAGTGATTGTCACCCTGAGTCACCGGGGAGTTCGAGTGCAAAGCAACAGTTCAGGCGCAGCCTTCATCGGTCCCCGGGCCTATCGCCGCAAAGTGAGGCGATTCAGCACGGGCCATCTCGTGTGGGGCAGCCTCCTGCGAGTCATGCAACGCATCACCCACTACAAACACGGCGATCATCTTGAGTTCAAGCTGGCCTTTTCGGTGCGCGATCTGGTCTCGGACAAAGGCCGCGCAGTCAAAGACCAGGTAGAGGCACTCGTGCAAGCGGTACAGAAGGCGGGCTCCTACCAGGCGAGAGAGGAAGCGGCTCGAGCTGTCCATGCGGTCATGGACGGGCTCAAAGACCGCGTCCCACCCGACGTCCTCAGCAAGCTCACCGAAGCCTTTCCGCTCCGCGAAGCCGCCCGTCTAGGCCGGTCCGGTAGCCAACGTCAACAGAAGCCGTCAGCCCTTGACGACACCGAGCGGTCGTAGCCGCGCGACCCGGGGCGAGATCCCGGCGCCGTCCATGACCGCGACCACTCGCTCGACATCCTTGTAGGCTTCGGGCATCTCTTCGGCCAGGGTCTTGCGTCCGTGCGCGCGCACGACGATGCCCGCCGATTGCAGTTCGCGGTCGATAGCGCGTCCCTGGGCGCGCTTCAATGCCTGTGAGCGGCTCATCACCCGGCCCGCGCCGTGGCAGGTAGAGCCGAACGTCTGCCTCATGGCCTCGGCACTGCCTTTGCACACGAAGGAGGCCGTGCCCATGTCGCCGGGGATGAGCACCGGCTGCCCCACTTCGCGATACTCAGCCGGTACTTCGGGCCGGCCTGGCGCAAAGGCCCGGGTAGCCCCTTTGCGGTGCACGCAGGTCTTCACCGGCGAGCCTGCGACTTCATGGGTCTCGAGTTTGGCTATGTTGTGGGCCACGTCGTACACGAGGCGTAGGTTCAGATCCTTGGGGGAGAGGCGCAAAGCGTGCAGGATGGCCTGCTCGGTGAGGTGCATGATCATCTGCCTGTTGGCCCAGGCGTAGTTGGCCGCGCAGGCCATGGCCGCCAGGTACCGCTTGCCCTCGGGCGAGCCGACCGGGGCGCAGGCGAGTTGGCGGTCCGGTAGGTCGAACTCGTAGCGTCTGCTCGCCTGGCCCATGGTCTCGAGATTGTCCTCGCAGACCTGGTAGCCGAAACCACGCGACCCGCAGTGCACCATCACCGTGATCTGTCCTTCTCGGAGCCCGTAGACGGCCGCCGCCTGGGCGTCGAACACCTTGTCTACCGTCTGGACCTCGAGGAAGTGGTTTCCCGAGCCGAGCGTGCCCACCTGGTCGAGGCCGCGAGCGTAGGCACGGTCGCTGATCGCCTCGGGGTCGGCGCCCGGAAGCGCGCCGCCATCCTCGGTGCGCTGCAGGTCGTCCTTGGACCCGTACCCGTGTTCGACCGCCCAGGCAGCCCCCTTCACGAGGACCTCCTCCAACCCTGCGCGCGATAGCTTCGCGATCGCGCCGCTCGCGCCCACCCCAGAGGGCACGTCCCGGAAGAGCTGGTCTATGAGCTTCGGCATCTTGCCCTTGACGTCCTTCTCTTCGAGGTCGGTCGCCATCAGCCGGCAGCCGCAGTTGATGTCATAGCCGACTCCGCCCGGCGAAACCACTCCGTCGTCCACCCCGAAAGCCGCCACGCCTCCGATGGGGAACCCGTAGCCGTAGTGGATGTCGGGCATGGCCAGGGAGCGACACAGGATTCCGGGAAGCTGGGCCACGTTCGCCACCTGGGTGAGGCTCTGGTCGTCGCTCAGCAGCTCCATGAGTTTGTGGTCGGCGTACACTAGGCCGGGCACCCGCATGGCCCCCGTAGCCGGCAGCTCCCAAGTCCACTCGCTCACCTGCTGCGGAACGGGCGAAGCCATCCCCGCGCCTCCTACACGTCGAACAGTACCGTCGCCCTCCAGCCGCCCTCGGGCTCCTGCACTACCAGGAGCTGATGGTAGGTGACCGCTTTCACCTCGGATAGGAGGGTGTGCCGGGTGGGGTCGGCTTTTTCGCCGTGTAGTTCTGCCGACACCTGCAGCCCGGAGCCCGCCTGTTCGACTGAGACGGCGGCCCGAGCGGCGACGAACCCGCCGGTCGAGAACCGGTAGAGAGCTTCCGAGAGCAAAGCCCTCAGCGCGTCGGCCGCCGACGGGCCCTCTACTTTTATGGTCTCCGCATGTGCCGTGCCGAAGTCGGTTATCTCCGCCAGTTGGTCGTAGAGAGCGAAGAGCGCATTCTCGAACAGCGTGGGGAGATCCGCCCCCCATACTTCCAGGAAGAGGTCGGCGGGGTGGTCGAGCTCGGCATAGAATGCGTCCCGCCCATCAGGATCCCATCGTTTGGAACTCTCAGTCTCTCCGGTCATCCTGGTTCGGCGGACAGAGCGCCGCCGCCTTGCGCCTCACGGGTGTGACCAACGTCTGCTCGAGCACCGAGTTCACGTGCTCTGCATAGCACAGCTGCAGGCCGGTCAGCACCGTGTCCTCTCGGATCTCGTCGATGTCGGCCTGGTTCCGGTCGGGAAGGAACACCCGCGTGATGCCCGCTGCCCGGGCGGCCAGGACCTTCTCCTTGATACCGCCCACCGGCAATATCTGCCCAGTGAGGGTGACCTCGCCGGTCATGGCGACGTTCGGGTCGACGGCCCGGCCGGACACCATGCTTGCCAGGGCGACGGTCATAGCCACGCCCGCCGAAGGCCCGTCCTTGGGCACCGCTCCGGCCGGGACGTGAACATGGATGTCGTGCTTCTGGAAGAACTCCGGATCGGCGCCGAGGGACTCCGCCGCGCTGCGCACGTATGTGAGGGCGGCCTGCGCCGACTCCTTCATGACGTCGCCCAGTTGCCCGGTGAGAATGAGATGGCCCGCGCCGGGCATGGCCCGCGCCTCGATGAAGAGGATGTCGCCGCCGGTCGGGGTCCAGGCCAGACCCGTGGAGACGCCCGGTTCGCTCGTCCGGCGCTTGGTCTCGCGAAAGACCTTCTTCCTGCCTAGGAAAGCCGCTAGCTGCTTCTCGGTGACAGTGAGCCGGGTGCGTCCCTCTTCGGCCACCATCCGCGCGAACTTGCGCGCGACAGTGCCTATCTGGCGCTCGAGTCCACGAACGCCGGCCTCCCGGGTATAGCCCTCGATGATCTCCCGAAGAGCGGCGTCGGTCATCTTCACCTGGTTGCTCTTGAGCCCATTGCGCTCCACCTGTCTGGGGACGAGGTAGCGCTTGGCGATGTGCAGCTTCTCCTCCTCGGTGTAGCCGGCGATGGAGATGATCTCCATGCGATCGCGCAGCGGACCGGGGATGGTATCGAGCACGTTCGCCGTGCAGATGAACATCACCCGGGAAAGGTCGAAGGGCAGGTCGAGGTANNCTTGTCGATCTCGTCGATCATGAAGACCGGGTTGGAGCTGCCCGCGTCCCGGATGGCCCGGACGATAGTGCCGGGCATCGCGCCTACGTACGTGCGGCGATGCCCCCGAATCTCGGACTCGTCGCGCACCCCGCCGACGCTTATGCGGATGAATTTGCGGCCCATGGCCCGGGCTATGCTCTTGCCCAGGCTGGTCTTGCCCACGCCCGGAGGGCCGGCAAAGCAGAGGATGGGACCGGACACCTCGCTCTTCAGTTTTTGCACCGCTAGGTACTCGAGAATCCGGTCCTTGACGTCCTTGAGGTCGTAGTGGTCTTCGTCGAGGACGGTCCGAGCGCTGGCGATCTCGATCTTGTCCTCGGTGAGCACCGACCAGGGCAAGGACAGTATCCAGTCGAGGTAGGTGCGGATGACACCGTACTCGGCAGCGGCCGGAGGCAACTTCGCGAGTCTGTCCAGCTCCCGGCGTGCCTGCTTGTCGACGTCGTCCGGGAGGTCCGCCTCTTCGATGCGCTGACGCAGCTCGTTGACCTCGGCCTGGGTCTCGTCGGTCTCGCCCAGTTCGTCCTGGATGGCCTTCATCTGCTGGCGAAGCACGTACTCGCGCTGGCTCTTGTCCATCTCCGACTGCACCTGGTCCTGGATCTTCGAGCCCAACTCGAGGACTTCCAGCTCGCGGCTCATCAGCGAGGTCAAGGCGCGCAATCTCCGGGACAAGTCGGTCTCTTCCAGCAGTCTCTGCTTGTCCTCGGTCTTGATGCGCATGGTCGAGGCGATGAAATAGCCGAGGGTGGCCGGGTCGTCGATGCTCGCCGCCGCCATCTCGAGCTCGTCGGGAAGATACGGCACCAGTCCGATGATCTTCGTGTAGACCGACACCAGGTTGCGCTGCAGGGCCTCCAGCTCGGTGCCGGCCTCGACCGCGTCGGGTAGGTCGCGAACGTCGGCCCACAGGTATGGGGTCTCGGTAGTGAAGCGTTCGATCTCGAATCGCCGCAGCCCTTGGGCGATGATGCGCAGAGTCCCGTCGGGGGCCTTGATCATCTTCTGCACGCTGGCGAGCACCCCGACGCGGTACACGTCGTCGGGCCCAGGCACCTCTATGTCGGGGCTCTTGGCCGCCACGAGTCCCACCTGCTTGTCGCCGCGCAGCACGTCGTCGATGAGTTGCACCGAGCGGGGCTGCCCGACGGCGAGCGGCATCATGGTTTCGGGGAACACCACGGCATCCTTGAGAGGAAGGATGGGGATATGGGTCATGCCCAGGATGGGGGACGACTCCTTCGCATCGCGGGAGAGGATCACGAAGTCCTGACCGGCAGCCGAAAGCGGCGTGCCGGCGGCGGCATCGAAGGTCTCTCTTGCGCGCTGCGTCTTGCGGGGGCTCATGGTTGTTGCTCCGTTTGGTTCTCCTCTGTCATGGTGATCGGGATGCGCTTGCCGACGGAGCGCGCTCGCACCGGCAGCAGTATCTCCAGATAGCCGGAACTGTAGTTGGCGGTGGCCTGGCTGGCGTCCACCTCCGGCGGAAGAGCCACGCTGCGCTCGAAGCGCCCGTAGGTGATCTCCATCTGCTGATAGACCGCGTCGGGATGCCGCTCGTCGCAACGGACCCCGTTCACGCGAAGGATGTTGTCTTCGACCTCGAGGCTGATGGCATCCGGGTCTATTCCCGGCAGCTCGAGTTTGACCACCACCGCGTTCTCACGCCTGTCGTAGTAGACATCTGCGTTGGGCCGGAAGGCGGCCCGCCCGTACCGGGGCGCCCGTTGGGCGTGCAGCAACTCGAGGAACATGCGGTCCACTTCGTTCTGCAGCCTCTGGAAGCCGGGCACATCATTTCTTCGTTTCGGTTCCACGCGAGGACCTGCCCTTGTCGTCTTGAGCCTTCATACAACCCCATATAACCCCTCAGCCCGCGAGGCAAACCCCGATCGTCGCGGACGAGGCCGGAACTCAGCGCGCTGCTAGGGCGGCGAGGACCTGGCCGAGCGCCTTGAGCTCCGCGCCGTACGTGGCCCAATCACCCTGCTTCTGCGCTTCGATGGCCGCCTGGTAGTGCTGATTGGCGAGTGCGATCAGCGCTGCCACATCGGAAGGCAGCGTGGCGGTCGTGCCCGCCGCGGTCGTGGTGGTCGTCTGCGGAGGCACGGTGGTCGTGGTAGCCGGGACGGTGGTTGTCGTCGTACCACCCGTCGTGGTCGTCGTGCTCTCTCCCGTGGCCCCCGGGCCGAAGAGCTTGGCGAGCGCGTCGGTCAAGGTCGGCTCCATGACGACCTTGTCGCCGTAGGCGGCGATGACCCGCGTCAGCTCTGGGATGGGGCTCTGCTCGGCCTGTAAATAGACCGGCTCGAAGTACATGACCGAATTCTTGACCGGCACCACGAGCAGATTGCCGCGGATCACCTGGCTGCCGGATTGGTTCCACAACGTCAGCTGCGACGAGATCACCGGGTCGTTCGAGATGCGGGCCTCCATCTGCGAGGGGCCGAAGATCAGCTTGTTCTTCGGGAAATCGATCACCTGGAGCTGGCCGTAGTGCTGCCCATCCTGCCTACCCACCATGAGCGCGGCCATGTTCTCCTTGCTGAGCGGGGAGAACGGAAGCAGCAGCGCGAACTCGGGGCTGGTCTCACCCGGAAGGGTCAGGACTTCGTAGTAAGGCACCACGGGGGTCTTCGTGTTCTGGTAGATCTCCGTGGGAATCTGCCAGACGTCTTCCTTGTTGTAGAAGATCTGTGGGTCGGTCATGTGGTAGGTGGTGAGCACCGAAGCCTGGACGCTATAGAAGTCCTCGGGGTAGCGTACATGGGCGCGGAGGTCGGCAGGCATCTGGTCGCTCGGGGTGAAGAGGCCCTTGAATACCTTGCTCCAGGCGTTCGCTATCGCGTCGCGCGCGTCCATCTGGTAGAAGGTCACTTTGCCGTCGTAGGCGTTGATGACCACCTTGACCGCGTTCCGCATGTAGTTGGTCTTGTTCGCGAGCGGCTGGGCGTACGGGAAGCGGGCCGTGGTCGTGTAGGCATCCCACATCCAGACCAGCGAGCCGTCGTCGCGTAGCACGAGGTAGGGGTCCTTGTCGTAGGTCAGGAACGGCGCCAGGGCCTGAACTCTCTCCTTGAGCGTGCGGCGATACATGATGCGCGAGTCGGGCGTGAGCGAGCTCGACGCGAACAGCCGCAGGCTGTTGAAGCGGAAGCCAAAGGCCAGCCGGCGCTGCCAGTCGCCGATGGGGATGCCCCCGTCGCCCTCAGAGGTGGTGAAGACTTTGTTGTCGGCCTGCGGATAGTCGAACTCCTTGTTCTTCGTGTTCACGATCACGAACGGGTTGCCGAGCTCGCCGTAGTAGATCTGGGGGCGGGTTATGCGCAGGTTGGTGTCGGTGGTCGGGGGGATGTTGCTGACGAAAAGGACCGGCAGCCCGTCCCCACCAGCCACGTTCACGGGGCTGAGAACGAAGCCATAGCCATGAGTGTAGACCTGAGTCTCGTTCACCCAGGTCCGCGCCTCCGCGCTCAACTTGGTCTGGTCGAGCTCGCGAGCACTGAGCAGCACCTCGCGGTAACCGCCGTTGATGACGTAGCGGTCCACGTCAACGTCTGTGAACTCGTAGTAAGGCCATATGCTCTGGATCTGCTGATACGTGGACAAGGCCGGCCGAGGCTCCCACAGGCGCACGTTGCTGGTGGTGCCTGAGTTCGCGGCGACGTCGGTGGGTGTCAGGTCGGTGGAGGCCTGGAACGGCACTTCCGAGATCTCGCCCAGGCCAAACGCCCACCGGGTTGCCTCGATGTTCTTGGCGATGTAGGGACTCTCGGCAGAGATCTCGTTGGGAGAAACGCGGTATTGCTGGATGATTGCCGGGTAGGCCTTGCCCGCGATGGCCCAGGTGAGAAACATCACCACGATGGCGAGAGCGGGAAGTCTCCACCCCCGGTAGCGGATGTTGACGAGGAAGAGGGCCGCCGCGAGGAGGGACACGATGGCCAGAAAGTGGAGCACCGGGAGCGAGGCGTGCACGTCGGTGTAACTGGCCCCGAAGATGGCGCCCCGGGTGGAGTAGTCGAGCTTCCAGGTCTGCAGCATGTAATCCCCGGCCTTCGCCACCATGGCTATGGCGAGAATGGCGGAGAGGTGGGCCTTGACGTGCGGGGCCAGCCGGATGCGGTTCTTCTCGCTCAGCACGAGCGCTCGGTCGACGACGTAGGTGAAGGCGGTGGCGATGAAGGTCAACAGCATGGCCACGCCTACGAAGTTCACCAACATCGACCAAACCGGCATGGTGAAGACGAAGAACGCTGCGTCTTTGTGGAACTGTGGGTCGGTGTAGCCGAAGGGCACTCGATGGAGGAAGAGGAGGATCGTGTCCCAGCGGCTGCTGTAACTGATGCCGACGATCACCGCGACGACGATGGAGATCGCCAGCGTGATATGTCTCGTCCACCGGCGTTTGGTGGCCCATTCGAAGACATTTCCTTCGTCGGCGCCCGCCACCGACAGCAAGCGGGGCGAGATCTTGCGGGCAAGCCAAAGGCTGCCGTAGAAGATCACGAAGAACACCACCGCGAAGAACACCCCGACACAGAGCCGGGCGACGAACGGCGTCCAGAACACGGTGGTCTGGCCCACTTCTTGGTACCAGAGGTAGCTCGTCCAGATGCGCGAGACGATGCTGCCGACGCCGAGGAACAGCGCCAAGAAGACGACAATGATCACTCCCCGGCGCAACGCTCCGGGCTTGAGGCGGATGAGCCGCTGCAGCCAGTCGGGCTTCTTCGGTTTCGCCTGGCTCGCGGCCTTCGTGTCGCTCCCAGATTTCGCCTGTTTGCCGGCTTCCGGCGGCTGCTCGGGCATCAGTTGGAGTGATCCAACACGACGACCGTGCGCTCGGCGGGTAGGCCCGTTCTGGTCACCTCAAGGGTGGATTTGTGATCCCGCTTGACCGTCTTCTGGGTAGCCAGGAACGGTTCAACGCCAGAGATAGGGAAATCGACTTTGTCGGTCTTGTAGTGCATGGGGACGACGATGCGCGGGGCGAGCGAATCGACCACCTGGGCCGCGACGTTGTGGTCGATAGTGAAGAAGCCGCCCACGGGCACCAGGAGCACGTCTACCCTTCCCACCGCCTTCACGGTGTCTGGGTCGAGCGTGTGCCCCAAATCGCCCAGGTGGGCCAGGCGAATGTCACCGTCGTCCACGACCGTGATCGTGTTCTTGCCGCGCTTGCCGCCGCCCTCGTCGTCGTGCGCCACTTGGACGCCCTTGATCTCCACCTTGCCGACCGTCTGTTGAGTAGGATGCACCAGCACCAGCGGGTTGCCGGGCACCGTGTCCGTGCCTGCGTGATCTTCGTGCGTGTGGCTGGCTGTGACCACATCGGCCGGCTCGTCGATCGGTTTGTACCTCAAGGCGCCGTCGAAGCTCTCGGATACGTAGGGGTCGAGCACGATTCTGGTGCCATCCGCCGCCTCAACCAAGAAGGAGGAGTGCCCGAAGTACGTCAGTTTCATCGCGATCGCCCCCTTTGGCTCGATGTCGTTGTGGCCATAGGTTAGCCGATATGACGTTAGGAGTTCGCCCCTTCGGGTAAAATGTCGCATGCAAGAGCCGGATGACCGGCTCGGCGGGGCAACAAAGGAGACTGCGATGAGTGATGGGGCCGTACGTGAGGTCAACGCGCAGGAGTTCGACCAGGTAGTGTCCACGTCGACCGTCCCCGTTGTGGNNGGCGCCTTGGTGCGGCCCGTGCCGGATGGTGGGTCCCGTGCTCGAGAAGCTGGCCGCGGATCACGCGGCGAAGGTCAGCGTGGTCAAGATCAACGTGGACCAGAACCAGGAACTGGCAGCCCGGTTTGGCATCATGAGCATCCCCACGGTGATCATGTTCAGCGGGGGCGTCCTCAAGAGCCAATTGGTCGGCGCGCGCGGGCAGAAGGACTACGAGAAAGAGTTCGGGTTGGCCTGATGTCCGCCTACGATCTGAAATGCCGCTCGTGCGGCAAGGATTTCGAGGTGTTCGTCCGGGGCTTCCTCAAGGACGAAGCGAAAGTGTGCCCGGATTGCGGCGCGCGTGAGGTGGAGCAAAGGTTCACGGGGTTCGGTGGGGTGATCGGCTTGGGTACGACCTCGCAGTCCTGCTTCTCGAGCTGCCAGCCCTCCGCCTGCTCGGCGAGTCCGGGGTTCAGCTGAGCGCACTAGAGCCAGCGGGCCCGTGCGGTCCGTCCATTACGCCATGAGATACTATCGCGGTGCGCTGCCTTTGCTGGCGGCAGACCGTCTTTTGTCTATCTTGGGAGCTTGAAGGAGCAGCATGTACCCGAAGCTCTTCCATATCGGCGGTTTCACAATGAACTCCTTCGGAGTCATGATGGCCTTGGCTTTCATCTCCGCGGGGTTCGTGGCTCACTGGCAGTTCAAGAAACGCGGTGTGAAGCCGGACTTCATCTACCCTGTGCTGATCGCGGCCGTGATCGGCGGCCTTCTCGGGGCGAAGATTCACTACCTCATCCTCCATCCGGACGAGTGGCCGGGAAACATGTTGAGCGGCAGCGGTCTCGTCTGGTTCGGAGGCCTGTTCGGCGCCATCATCGCCGTTGTTCTGGTCACCTGGGTTTCCAAGCAAAGCCTCGCCCGCCTCATGGACGCGGGAGCCCTCGCGGTGTCTATTGGCTACGCGTTTGGCAGGATGGGCTGCTTTCTCAATGGAGACGACTACGGCAAACCGACCAGCCTTCCCTGGGGCATGGCGTTTCCGAAAGGCAGTCCACCCACCACCGTGCGCGTCCATCCGACGCAACTTTACGAGATAGCCGGCACCCTCGTGATCTTTGCACTCTTGCAGTGGGTGGTCAGTCCACGGTTCAAGCGTGAAGGCCCGCTCATGTTCGCCTACGCCATCCTTGCAGGGATAGCGCGTTTCCTGGTGGAATTCATCCGTACGAATCCGAAGGTCGCGCTGGGGCTGACCCAGCAGCAGTACATCGCCATCGCCATGTTCTTCGTGGGCATCGCTGGAGTGTGGTGGTTCGAGACGCACGGCAAGCTACGGCCGACTCCGGCCATGGTCGCGGCAGAGTTTGCGGCGGCGAAGTCCCCGCCGACCACGAAAACCGCCAAGACCACCAGTGCGACCAAGGTCGCCAAGATGACCGGTGCCAAGACCGGCACGGCGAGCAGATCGAAGAGCCGCAAGGCGAAGAGGTAGGGAGCTGGGTATGCTGAACGGGGCGGGCCATCGGAGGAGAGCCGCTGGTCTGGGCAGGAGCCGACGCATGGTTGCCTTCGCCTGCTTGGGCCTGGTGTTCGCAGGGCTGTTGATGCTCACCACGTTCCTGCCGGCCGGGTGTGGCTCGCCAAGCGTGTCGGCGGGCAAGATCGCCCCAGATTTTGCCGGCAAGACCATCAGTGGAACGGACGTCTCGCTTAGCCAATACCGGGGCAAGCCTCTCGTGCTCGCCTTCATGGCCAGTTGGTGATCTAGCTGCCAGGCCGAGGCGCCTGAACTCGATAGGTTCTATCGAGACAACAGTGACAAAGTGGGACTGCTGGCGATAACGGTAGGGGATAACGCGGCGGCCATGCAGCAGTTCATGAATGATGGAGGGTGGCAATTCCCTGTCGCCCTCCTATCCGACCAGGTTGCCGCGTCCTATGGCATCACGAAGATCCCCACGCTCGTCGTCATTCGGCCCGCCGGCCGCATCCTGAAGATCATCATCGGCGGGGTCAGCGCCGCCGACCTTGCCAAAATGATGGATGACTTTACCGGCTGAGCTCGGCGTAGTCGCTTTCCTGGTCGCCTTTGCCGCCGGGGCGGCCAGCTTCCTCAGCCCCTGCGTGCTCCCACTCCTGCCGGCCTACCTCTCGTTTGTGTCGGGGCTGAGTTTCGACGAACTGGGGAAGGGCAACCGCCGGGTGCTGCTGGGAACGGCGGCGTTCGTGCTGGGATTCTCGACGGTGTTCACGCTCCTGGGGGCGGGCTTTTCCTTCGCTGGCACCCTTGCCACGAATCAAGGGCTGCTGCGCACCATCGCCGGGGCTGTGCTGGTGGTTCTCGGAGCAGTGCTCTTGGGGCTTAGCCTACCCGGCTTGCTGCAAAGAGAGGTGCGTCCGTTCTTGCGGAGAGCTCCTCGTGGCCCTGCCGGAGCTTTCATCATGGGGGTGGCGTTCGCCTTCGGCTGGACACCGTGTGTGGGTCCGATCCTGGCTTCCATCCTTACCATGGCGGCGCAGGGGAACGATCCGGCTGGCGGAGCGCTCCTCCTCTTCGTGTACTCGCTGGGCATGGGGATACCGTTTCTCATCTCGGGGCTCTTTGTGGGCTTCGCCCTGCGGGCCTTCGCCCGCGTGAGACGGCACCTCCGGGTTATCCAAATATTGTGTGGGGCCATTCTCATCGTCTACGGCGCACTGCTCATCAGCGGGCAGTTCACCTGGCTGTCGGCGCGTCTTTCCGGCCTAGGCCTCTGACGTCGAGCCGCACGCGCGTGCGTTCGCTTGTTGAACCCAGGAACTTTCGTCTCCGACTTGGGCGTCCTAGCGGCGTCAAGGGCGTGATCAAGGGACAGGGGGAAGGCCATGTCGACGATGAGACACAAAGGGTGGGCCGCTGCTGGCGTGCTGGTCCTGGTAGTGGTGCTGGCGGCGCTGTTGGGCGTGGCGGGATGCGGCGCCTCGGAGAAGGCTGTGTCCACGACCGCAGCGGGAGGCGTCGCGAGGGATAGCTGGGGCGTGAGCACGACCGCTGGTCCCGCGACCACGGTGGCCGCCGCGTCGGTGACCACTACCACCTGGGCCGGCGAGAGCGCCCCCGCGGTTGCCAGCCTGACTCCCTCGGTCGACTACACGGCGAACCAGGGCACCAATGTCGCCCTCGCGGGCACCCTGAACGCTATACAGAGCTCCAACCAGAAGATCATCACCGACGCGCAGCTCGAGATCGAGGTGGAACGCGGCAAGTTCCAGGCCGTCTTCGACCAAGCGCTGTTGCTCGTCGATCGCTATGGCGGCTACCTGGTCAACTCCAGCTCCAACGCGAGTGGGGCGGACCAGACCATGAAGAGCGGCACCATCGCCATCAGGGTCCCGAGCAGCTCCCTCACCCAAGCGCTGAGCGATGCCAGTAAGCTGGGCAAGGTCACGAACCAATCGCTGGGCACCCAGGACGTCACCGAGGAATACGTCGATCTTCAGGCCCGCATCAAGAACTCCCAAGCGAACGTGAGCGCGCTCGTCGCTCTCCTCGGCCGGGCGAAGACCGTGGACGAGGTCCTGCAGGTGCAGGGCACGCTAACGCAGGCCCAGCAGGACCTGGAGCAGCTCGAGGGCCGGATGCGCTACCTGGACGAGCACACCAGCTACTCCACCATAACGATGAGCATCTTCGAGGCGGGCGCCGAGGTCAAGACTACGACGGCCTGGGGGGTCGGCGGCGCGTTCAGCGCCGCGCTCCACAATCTGGTGCGCGCGTTCAACGCGATCGTGCGCGGCCTGGGGGTGCTGATCCCCGTCCTCATCGTCATCGCCATCATCGCCTACATCGTGTACCTGGTTGTTCGCGCGATCGTGCGGCGCAACCGGCGGCGACAGCAGGCCACCTACCAGGCCTACCAGCAGGGTCGGACCGGACCAGCCGGCCAACCGGGGGTCGCCGGCCCCGGGGCGCAGGCGGTCTCGGGATCCCAGCAGGGAGTCTCGGCAGCACCGGGAGCGGCCTCCGAGGGGCAAGACCCAGCCGCCGGCGCGTAGGCGCGGGGGCGAAGACCTGCGCGGAAAGAAGGCCGGGGGCGCGGGGAGCTCACAAGGTGGTGCTCCCCGCGCCCCCGGTGTATACTCCGTCACTCGCGCCGACGACCTGTCGGCTTCTCCCTGGAGATCCTGTCCGGTGGCGCGAGTACAATTCCATACTGCACCCCTGCTCCGGCAGTGAGGCCGGGGCCGCTCAGACCGTAGGAGGTGACCCAAACTGAACAGCTATGAGCTGGTTCTGATTCTGCGCACAGATGTGCCGGAAGAAGAACGAACCGCGGTGCTTGAACGCACCAGAGAGATCATCACGGGTGACAAAGGCGTCATCGTGAAGATCGACGAATGGGGCAAGCGCCGTCTCGCCTACGAGATCAAAGACTCCTTCGATGGCGTCTACTTCATCTTGTATTTCGAGGCGACGGTCAAGACGCTGGACGAGGTGACCCGCATCCTCGGCATCACCGACAGCGTGCTCCGTTTCATGCCCATCCGGCACGAGAGGCCCTTTGGCTCGGCACAGCCTGCGGTTGCCGCTCCGGCCTCGGTCGCCGAACAAGCCTGAATCCAAGGGAGCGAAGATGGCTCGCGGTATCGCACACGTAACGCTAGTAGGTAACCTGACTCGCGACCCCGAGCTCCGTCAGACTCCGAGCGGCACTTCCGTGTGCCAGCTGGGAGTGGCGGTCAACTCCTCGTACAAAGACTCCACCGGGCAGTGGGTCGAGAAGCCCAACTTCTTCGACGTGGTTGTGTGGGGAGCCCAAGGCGAGAACTGCGCCCGCTACCTCAGCAAGGGCCGGCAAGTGGCGGTCGACGGCCGCCTCGACCAGCGAAGCTGGGAGGCGCAGGACGGCAGCAAGCGCAGCCGCGTCGAGATCATCGCCGACACGATCATGTTCATCGGCCAGAGCGGTGAGACGCGCGAGCCCTCGTTCCGGGGAGGCGCTCAGCCCTCACCGAGCGCAGCTGCGCAAGACGATTTCCGTGACATCGATTTCGGGGGCGACGACATCCCGTTCTAGTCGTCTCTAGGAGGTAAGAAAGTGGCAAATCCCAAGAAGCAGCCCCGGCGCACCAGACCTACCACAGGCAATCGTCGGCGCAAGTACTGCTTTTTCTGCAAAGAGGGCGTCGAGCATGTCGACTACAAGGACTACGGCACTCTTCGCCGGTTCATGTCGGAGCGCGGCAAGATCCGCTCGCGCCGCACGACCGGTGCTTGCCGCTGTCATCAACGGCAGGTCGCAGTGGCCATCAAACGGGCCCGCGAGGTCGCGCTCCTGCCCTACAGCAGTCGCTAGAAGGCCGGCTGTTCCATGCAGACCGGGTCCGTGAGGACATCTCCGCGTCTCCCCCTTGTCCAGACGGGCAAGGCGATCGCGGCAACCGTCGTCATGGGCCTATGCATCACGCTGGTCCCCATCCTGCCCCCGTTCATCTTTCCCTTCCTGGCGTTGCCCCTCGCCCTGGTGGTTGCTCGTTGGGGCGTGCGTCCCGGCGTCGCCGTGGCTGCGGTGACAGGGCTCCTGCTCTACGTCGGGGTTGGCCTGAGTGTCGCCACCTTGGTGTTTCTGCTCGTCGCCGCGATGGGCACCTTGATCGGCGAGTCACTGCGCAGAGACTGGGACTTCGGACGCACCTTCGGCCTCGTGGCCGCCGGCGCGCTCGTTGCTTCGTTGCTCTGGGGCCTGTTCGTCTGGTCGGTCTTGGGCGTGCATTTTGCGTCTGTCAAAAAGGCGGTCTATGGCTCGATCGACGGCGTAGCCGGCCAATACCAAGCTTGGGGCATGAGCGCGACCACGGCCGCTTCGGCGTCGCATCAGTTGAAGAGTCTCTTCGATATCGCCCCCTACTTGGCTCCAGGCGTGCTCGTGATGGCGGCTCTCCTCTTGGCCGCCTGTTCGCTCGGATTGGCGTATTGGATCTTCCCACGACTGCGCGAGCGGATCAGCGTCTCGTGGCCGTTCTCGCGCTTTCGCCTGCATTGGGGCGTGGCGTACGTGTCTATCGCCGGGTTGGCCATGCTCCTTTTCTCTCGGGGCGACGCGAGCTGGCGGACCGTTCTCATGTACGTGGGCATCAATCTGCTGCTCGTGTCGCAGACACTGTTCTTTGTCCAGGGTCTGGCGGTGGCGCGCTGGTTCACCATCGATCGCCATGTGAGCGGCGGAGGAAGGGTGCTTCTCTACATTGGCGCCGTCCTCACGCAGGCCTTATTTCAGTTGACCGGCTTGATAGGGCTGTTTGATACCTGGATCGACTATCGCAAGCGTTTTGCCCTCAAGAGCCCACGGGCGGGCTCGCAGGGCGGTACTCACAAGGAGTGACTATGGAGATAATCCTACTGCAGGACGTTGAAAAGCTGGGTCACAAGGGCGAGGTGGCGAACGTGTCCGAGGGATACGCGCGCAACTTCCTGCTCCCGCGCAAGCTGGCCGAGATGGCCACTGCCGGCCGCGTCGCCCAGGTGCGCAAGATCATGGAAGAGAAGGCCGCCCATGTCCGCCGCGAAGCCGAGCGCGCCGACGAGACTAGGGACCTGCTCTCCAAGACCGTTCTCACCATCCCCGCGGCTGTCGGCTCGGGCGACCGCCTCTTCGGATCGGTGACCAACCATGACATCGCTGAGGCCATCTACGCGGCACGCAAGATCCGTGTGGACAAGCGCGCCGTCGACCTCGAGGACCCGATCAAGACTGTCGGCACGTATATGGTCAAGGTCCAGGTGCACAGCAGCGTCGAGCCGGCCGAAGTCAAGGTGATCGTGGCCCCAGAGGAACACAAGGGGTAGAGTCTAGTCGGTCTTGCTCCCCGGAAGAGAGGGGCGCACATGGAGATGACAACGGGCGGCGGCGCCGGCGGCCAAGGCAACGGCGAGTACGTCCTTCCGCAGAACCTTGACGCTGAGATATCGGTGCTGGGCGCCAGCATGCTCACGCCGAATGTGATTCCGGGCGTCAGCGAGGTCATCAGGCCACATCACTTCTACCGGCAGGCCCACCAGCGCATCTTCGAGGCCATCGAGGATCTGTTCGCTCGCGGCGAGCCTATCGACCCCATCACCGTCTGCGAGGAACTGGCGAACCGGGCGGCCCTGGACGCGATCGGGGGACGGGCCTTCGTCCACAGTCTCGTGAGCGCGGTGCCCACGGCTACCAACGCGCGCCAGTATGCTGAGATCGTCAGGGAGAACTACTACCTCCGTTCGCTGATAAGGGTCGGTGGCCAGATCACCGAGATGGGGTACCGGCGCGAGCATGCGCCGCTGGACCTCATCGACAGGGCCGAGCAGATGGTGTTCGAGATCTCGCAGACCCGAGTCGTCGGCGAGTTCTCGCCAATCGCCGAGCTCATCGATGAGAGCTACGCTGAACTCGAGCGGACCATGACCGAGGGACACCACACGGTTGGCTGTCAAACGGGCTTCCGCGATGTCGATGGCATCATCAGCGGGTTCCAGCCCGCCAACCTCGTGATCCTGGCGGCACGCCCATCCATGGGGAAGACCGCCCTAGCGCTCAACATCGCCCGGAACGTGGCCGTTGACCAGAAGAAGGGCGTGGCCATCTTCAGCCTGGAGATGTCCAAGATGGAGGTCGTCAACCGCATGATGTGCTCGGAGGCTCGGGTGGATCATTGGCGGGTGCGCCGGGGCATGCTGCAACCGAACGAGTGGAGCAGACTCGCGGCTGCCTGCACCCCGCTACACACCGCGCCCATCTTCATCGACGACAGCGCCTCGCTCAACCTCATGGAGATCCGGGCCAAGGCCCGGCGTCTCAAGGCTCGAGAGAAGAATCTGGGCCTCATCATCCTCGACTATCTTCAGCTCATGATGGGTGACGTAGGAGCTGAGAACCGGCAGCAGGAGATCTCCCGTATCTCCCGCGGGCTGAAGATTCTGGCCCGAGATCTGGAAGTCCCAGTGCTGGCCCTGTCGCAGCTTTCGCGCCAAGTCGAGCAGCGCGCGGGGAACAAGCCGGTGCTTTCGGACCTGAGGGAATCGGGCGCCTTGGAACAGGACGCGGACGTAGTTATCTTCATCTACCGCGATGAGGTCTACAACCGGGACAGCCCGGATAAGGGTACTGCCGAGATCATCGTGGGCAAACAGAGGAACGGGCCCATCGGCGAGTGCAAGGTGGCCTTCGCCCAGAACTACACTCGCTTTGGAGATCTGGCGGACAAGAGCCTGACCCCCTAGATTCAGCCGGCGGAGGGGGGCGATGACCGCAGCGAAAGGTAGCAAGTACGACGTCATCATCGTGGGCGGCGGCCCGGCCGGTATATTCGCCGCGCTGGAGTTTGCGCGGTCCTCCGGTCTGCGGGTGCTTCTTCTCGAGAAAGGGGCCGACATCTCCGATCGCCGCTGCCCGGCCAGGGAGACCGGTTCGTGTTGCCACTGTACTCCCTGCGACATCACTACCGGCTGGGGTGGTGCAGGCGCTTTCTCCGATGGCAAACTGACACTGAGTGCCGAGGTGGGTGGCTGGCTGGGTGAGTACATGGACGCGCCCACCATGAGGGCGCTTCTTCGTGACGTTGATGGGATCTACTGCCACTTCGGCGCTCCGGATCGGCTCTATGGCGACGACCAGGAGGTCTACGACCGCTGGGCCGATCTGGCTGCCCGCAACGGGCTGCGGCTGGTGCGCTCGCCGGTACGTCATCTTGGCACGGAGCGCGCGGCCGAAGTGATGGCCGCCATGCGAGCTGGGCTTGAAGAGAGTGTCGACGTTTCCACTCGGACGGCGGTGGCCGAGATTCTGACCACGAATGGCGGGGCGGCGGTGGCCGGGGTTGCCACGACTGCCGGGACGGTCTACGAGAGCCCCATCGTCATCGCCGCTCCCGGCCGAGAGGGATCGGCCTGGCTCACCGAGGAGGCGGCTCGTTTGGGCATCGGGCTTGTCAGCAACGCCGTCGATATCGGTGTGAGGGTGGAAGTGGCTGCCGTGCTGACGGACGCCATCACCGACGGACTGTATGAGCCCAAGCTGCTCTACACCTCACGTCACTTCGAGGATCAGGTGCGCACCTTCTGCATGAATCCGCACGGGGTCGTCTGCACCGAGAGCTGGGGCGACGCTGTGACGGTGAACGGCCACAGTTACGCAAATGCCGAACGCAAGACCGCGAACACCAACTTCGCCCTGCTGGTGTCCACCCGCTTCACCCAGCCGTTCAAGCAGCCCATCGAGTATGGCAAGTCCATAGCGAGGCTGGCCAACATGCTGGGCAAGGACATCCTGGTTCAGCGCCTCGGTGACCTGCGGGCAGGGCATCGCACCACTCCGGAGAGACTGGCGCGCAGCGTCGTGGAACCAACGCTGCGCGCCGCCACGCCCGGCGATCTCAGCTTCGCCCTACCGTACCGGCACCTGCGGAACCTCACGGACATGTTGGACGCGCTGGACGGGGTACTCCCGGGCATGGCCGGGCGGGACACGTTGTTGTACGGCGCCGAAGTCAAGTTCTACTCGTCGAGGCTCGCCCTCGACTCTGGCCTGCAAACGCCGGTCGCCGGGCTCTACGCTGTCGGCGACGGAGCCGGTGTCACGCGCGGCCTCGTGCAGGCCTCAGCGTCGGGATTGGTAGCAGCCCGCGCGGTGCTGGGCGGCGCCAAAGGAGCGCGACTGAGGACGAAGAATCACTCCGCCTAGCGCGGACTCGGCGGCGGAGGCTTCATTCTGAAACGAGCTCCACCTCTCGGGCTACCTGTCTCGGCCCCCGCGCGGCAGCTAGAGGGACCAGACCTTCAGATTGTCGATGGTCGCCTTGATCGGCACCGAACCTAGAGCCTCCGCATAGAAGCCAGCCGAACCGTGCGAGAGGGAACTGTCCGTCACCGACAGAACAAGCGTGCCGTTGATCCAGGCGGAGAGTTTGTTCCCTGAGGCGGCGAACACCACGTGGTTGCTCTGGCCCATAGGATTGAACGCGGAGGAAGAGGTCCAGCCGCTGTCCGTCCAGGTGCCCTGCACTCGCCGGAACGAATCGAAGTTCCCGGCGCCGTCGATCTCAAAGAGATAGAAGTCGTTGTTGTCCTGGTAACGAAGTAGGAGTCCGACGCCGCTGTTGATGTCACCGCTGGCAACGGTCAAGTCAGCCTCGGCCCGGGAGCTGGTGAGGTCAAGACTGGGGTATGTCGCGAACAACCACATCTCGTCGCCGGGCTGGATCTCAACCGCGTACTTGCCGCTCTCGTACCTGTAGTAGAAGCCGTTGGACCACGACGGCATGTTGGGCCAACCGGTCGTGGGATCGGAGAAGTCATCGGAAGCGACGAGGGTTCCCGACGGAATGGTCGTGGTCGTCGTTGAATGGACGGTGGTGGTTGTCGTTGAAGGGACGGTGGTAGTCGTTGAAGGGACGGTGGTGGTCGTTGAATGGACGGTAGTCGTCGTTGACTGGACGGTGGTGGTCGTGCTGCCCGACGGCCCCATCTTCTGGAGGAGCCGGTAGAGGACCAGCGCCACCTCGCCACGGCTGGCGTTGCGGTAGACGTCCCAGTTGCCGCCCTGATCTGGCCAAATGCCCCAGAAGAGGTTGTTCATCTCGGCCGTCTGAACGTTCAGTCCGTGGGTGGCGTCCTTGAGGTTGCGGAACGTCGAGTTCGGGATGGTGCCCGCGTAGTAGGCCGCGCTAGGCTCTTCCAAAACCACACCGGCCTGCCGCGCGGCGCGGACGACCATGGAGAGCATCTGTGCGCGGGTGATGGTGTTGTAGGGAGCGAAGGTTGTCGCCGTCTTACCGGTGGTGATGCCGTGGGCGGCGCATACAGCGATGTACTTGTCGGGGTACAGGGGGTCCTTCGCGTCGGTGCCCTTGGGGACGTCGGTGAAGGGGCACACCTCGTTACCCGTCACCGGCAGACCTAGGAACTTCACCATCATCTTTGCGAACTGCTGCCGGGTGACCGCGTCATGCGGACGGAAGGTTCCGTCCGCGAACCCGCCGATGACGCCCAGGTCGGACAGGGCTCCGACTGCCTCCGGGTAGTCCGGGTTGTCGTAGGTGTCGGAATTGACGTCCGAAAAGGTGGACGCCAGGGCCGGTGTGGCCACTACGACCACGGCGAGGGCCACACCGAGCAAGCCCATGACCAGCCATGCTCTCCCCGCCCGACCGCTGAAGCCCCGATCGAGGTTCCAGCCGAACCAGCGGCTTCGCCGCTCTTGGATAGATGCCAGTCTCTTCATCATCATCCCGGTCCAAAGGTAGAAGGTGTTCCGTGCATGGTGGTGACGGTCGTCGGGGGACGAGTGGTGGTGGTGTGCTTCGTCGTCGTGGTTGGCTTGGCCGTCGTGGTGGTTGGCTTGACCGTGGTCGTGGTAGTGCTGCTGGTCGTGGTAGTGGTCGTGACCGTAGCGGAGGTGGTGGTTGACGAGGGCGCGACGGTCGTCGATGCCGAACCGGCGCTGACGGTGGTCTGGGGAACTGTGGTCGGAGGTTCGGTCGAGGTCGACGTGACGCTCGTCACCGTGGTGATGGAGGTGTCGGCGGCGCCCGAGTTGCGGTTGTGGATGCCGAAGTACCAGCCGAGCGCGGCCCCACACAAAACGACGAGTACCGCCAGGGTGGCGAGGATCCAGACCCAGGGACTTCTCTTCTTCGTCTGCGGCGTGGCAGCCGGCTTGGGGCCGTAGGGAATCTGAGTCGCTGCGGGCGGAGGGGGTGCGTAGAACACCGCCGGGATTGGCGGGGGAACGGCTGTCTGAAAGGATGGCGGAGCGGCGACCGGAACGGGCGAGGGCGCCGGCGGCGCCGAGACCGCGGGAATCGGCGGCGGAAGGGGTGGCGGCGTGGTGACCGCGACAGCGACCGGAGCCAGCGTCGCGATTGCTGCCATCGGCGCCTGAGCGCTCAAAAGCACGCCGCAGAGGCCGCAGAATCGTTGGTCGTCGGCGGCCGGGCTGCCGCAGGCAGCGCAGACCCGACCAGGCGGCGCCACCACCGCCGTAGCCTCGACCGTCGCCCTCAGAGACGCGCCGCATACCTGACAGAACAGGTATTCCGGGAAAACGGGATTCCCGCACTGCGGGCACACCGGGCCTGTCGCCTTGGCTCCGGCCGCGGCTTCCGCTCCCGCCGCGCCTTGTGACCCGGCGGTTGCCTCGGTGGCCGGCAGGGCCTCCGCGCTCTGAGGCGCCGGGACGGCGGTCGTCGCTTCGGAGCGCACCGTGGTTTCGGTTATGGTCTGCGCCTGGGCCGGCGAGGTCTCGGATGCGGCCAAGGGGGCGCCGCAAGACTTGCAGAACGATTGGTCCGCGGCAGCGGCGGTGCCGCATTGCGGACAAGACCGATCGCCGCCAGGCTCGCCCGCGCCATTTGCTTTGTTCCACCAGTCGGGCAGGGGCGGCGAGCCGGGTGTGTCTACGGTGGCCAGCGAGACGAGGACGGAGACGGATGCTCCGCTCAGACACAACCACAGCGCTTTTCTGACGCGGTCCACGCTACCGGCGACGGCTCCCAGCGAGGCTCTTGACTCTACCGACACTCTAGGCGGCGGCATGCGCAGGTGTCAAGCGGTGCCTAGTGTAAACTGTCACATGCGCGTGATGCGGGCGCCTGGTGCGTCGCCCGTCGTTCCCAAACAATCGATCAGGAGGCATCGTGCCGGTTCTCGTCGTGGTCGGCGCCCAGTGGGGCGATGAAGGCAAAGGAAAGGTGACGGACCTCCTATGCGAGCAGGCCCATATGGTGGTCCGCTACCAGGGGGGCAACAACGCCGGCCACACCGTCGAGAACGAGCATGGCAAGTTCGCCCTTCATCTGGTTCCTTCGGGCATCTTCTACAGCGACGTTGTTGCCATCATCGGTAATGGCGTAGTCATCGATCCCACCATCCTGCGCGCGGAGATCGACGATCTGGAGAGCCGGGGCATATCGACTGCCAACCTCAAGGTGTCGGGGAAAGCCCATCTGATCATGCCCTACCACATCATGCTCGACCACGTACAAGAGGCGCGACTCGGCAAGGGCAAGATCGGTACTACCGGCCGCGGCATCGGCCCGGCCTACGCCGACAAAGCCGCGCGGCAGGGCGTGCGCATGCAGGAGGTGCTCGATCCGGCTGGTTTCCGCGAGCGGGTCATGAGTACCATGCAGGCCAAGGGCGAGGTGATGGCCCGCGCCTACGACCAGGACGTGAGCAGCCTCGAGGCAGACTGCGAGCGCTACATCGAAGCAGCCGAATCGCTGCGGGCGAACATCGACGACACCGAGCTGCTGCTGTGGAAGGCCCTCCGCCAGGAGCAGTCGGTGCTTCTGGAAGGCGCGCAGGGCACGATGCTCGACCTCGACCACGGCACCTATCCCTACGTCACCTCCTCGAACCCGGTGGCAGGCTATGCCAGCGTGGGCTCGGGCATCGGGCCGATGGAGCTGAACGAGGTCTGGGGAGTGACGAAAGCCTATACCACCCGGGTGGGCGAGGGGCCATTCCCGACCGAGCTGACGGGCGAGCTCGGCGATAGCATCCGCGAAGCCGGGCGGGAGTACGGCACCACCACCGGACGGCCGCGCCGCTGTGGCTGGCTCGATCTGGTCGCGCTGCGGTACGCGGCCCGGGTCAACGGGCTTACCGGTCTCTGCGTGACGAAGCTGGACGTGCTGAACAGCATGGAGACCATCAAGGTATGCACGGCGTACCGCTATCAGGGCGAGACCCTGGAGGAGCTGCCGCCGGCTCAGGCGATCTTCAGCCAGGTGGAGCCCGTCTATGAGGAAGTGAAAGGCTGGAACAGCGACATCTCGGGCGTCACCAGCATCCAGGATCTTCCCCAAGAGGCCATCGACTATCTCAACGTCATCATCACCAACGTGCGCGTTCCCATTTCGCTCATCTCAGTGGGCTCGCGCCGCGAGCAGCACATCAAGGTCCCCTACCCCAACGTCGGCCGGCAGTCACAGGGCCAGCAAGGCCACGGCGAGCACGGCCACGACCACTAGCGCCATGGCCTCTGACCGGCTGGACGTACTGGTTGTCGGTGGAGGCGCTCGCGAGCACGCGCTCGTTTGCAGCTTGGCCAGAAGTCCGCGGATCGGCCGTCTGATAGCGGCGCCGGGCAATCCCGGCATCGAAGGCGCGGCCGAGACGGTGGCGGTAGCCGCCGACGATCTCCCAGCCCTTGTGGCCTTCGTGGAGCGCGAGAAGATCCACCTCACCGTGGTAGGGCCGGAGGGCCCGCTGGTGGCGGGGTTGGCCGACCAGCTGAGGGAGAGGGGTTTCGCGGTGTTTGGCCCCGGGGCCGACGGCGCCCGGCTCGAAGGCTCGAAGGCTTTTGCCAAGGAAGTGATGCAGGCGGCGGATGTTGCAACCGGAAAGACCGCCACCTTCACCGACCACGCGCGGGCCCTGGCCTATCTACACGAACACGGTGTGCCGGTGGTGGCCAAGGCTGATGGTCTCGCCGCCGGCAAGGGAGTGATCGTCGCCAAGAGCATGCCGGAGGCCGAAGTGGCCCTGGCAGAGTGTTTCTTGGAACGCCGGTTCGGCGATGCCGCCAACCTCGTTCTGCTGGAGGAGTATCTGGAGGGGGAAGAGGTCTCTCTCCTTTCCATCGTGAGCGGAGACCAGATCTTGCCTCTGGCTCCTGCCCAAGACTACAAGCGCATCTTCGACCGCGACGCCGGTCCCAACACGGGGGGGATGGGTTCGTATTCGCCGGTGCCGGCGGTCGACGACTCGCTCTACGCACGCCTGGTGACGGAATTCGTGCGGCCCACGGTGGATGAGTTGGTGCGGCGACGGATCGACTTCCGGGGCGTGCTCTACGCCGGACTCATGCTGACCCCGGACGGTCCCAAGGTGCTGGAGTTCAACTGCCGCTTCGGGGACCCGGAAACGCAGGCGATTCTTCCTCGTCTGGAGTCGGACCTGCTCGACCTGCTCTGGGCGGCAGCTCGGGGCGAGGCTCTTCCGGCAGCGGCGCAGTGGCGCAAGGGTGCAGCTGTGGGAGTGGTCATGGCTTCGAGGGGGTATCCGGCGTCGAGTTCGAAGGGCGACGTGATCACCGGCCTGGAGGAGATCGCGGGCCGGGAGGGCGTAGAGGTGTTCCACGCCGGGACCGGGCGAGGCTCCGATGGCGCGGTGGTCACCGCCGGGGGCCGGGTCCTCACGGTGACTGGTCTCGGGAGTAGCTTCGCCGAAGCGCGAGCGCGGGCCTACGCTGGGGTCGCGCGAATCAGCTTCGACGGAGAGCAGCACCGGTCGGATATTGCTCTCCGGGCCGAGGAGTGGGAGACGCGGCGGCAAGGCGCTCTCTAGGCCTGCCGTTCGGCTTGGGGTTGGCCCTACGGCCCTGAGCCCACCCCCAGCAACTTCCAGGGCGAATCCGGTTTCTCCCGCCCCACATACACGAAGCTCACCTGAGGACCTGGTGGCATGCTGGGATCTCGCTCGGCAGTCAGGTCGTAGGTCGCCACGAACTGCTCCTGAATGGGCCACTCCGCCGGCGGGTACTCGTGAGGGTCCAGGGAGATGTTCGCCGGACCCTTGAGGGTGAGGTTGGCTACGTCCCCCTCGTGCCGCTTCTCGGGATACCGGTTTGGGGCCAGGATGTCCGACTTCAGCGTGGGTGCGCTGAGGTAGAAGATGACTGCCGGGTCGGTGGTTGTGAGGTAGAGGGTTATGAGGGCGGGGGCATCCAGCGCGTCCAACTTCGCTCGGTGACCGGCGGGAGGATCGGGGGGGACACCGTTCCCGCCCGCGGCGTCGAAGGCCGAAACAAGCCAGTCGCTCTTTGTCCCTTCCAGCGCCTGGCTGTGGAAGACGTACACCGGCTTGTAGTACCGCTCGGGGCTCGCCGGATAGGCCCGGTACTCGACCACTTCGACGCTATCTATGGTCACCTGGGAGAGGTCGCCTACTTCGGTCCAAGCCTGGGAAGGATCCTCGGTCAGTCCCGCCTTGAGATCGGCCACGGCCTCCGCTACCGGTCGGAGCTTCACCACTCCTACCCGTTTGCCAGCGTGAACTTGGTGGTCGAAGCCCACGATCGCTCCGTTGGGGCCGATGGTCACGGTAACGGCCGCCTCCCGGCCTACCAGAGGGACGCCATCGAGCGTCACCCGGTACTTGACGACCGTAGCGGTGGGGTAGTCGCGAGACGACTTGCCGTCCGCAGATGTCGCCAGGCTCGCATGAGAGGTGGTCTCCTCGAACTGCAAGGAATCGGCATAGCCGAGAGAAGACAGGTACTTGTCTGCCGCGGCCCGCGCCTTTTCTCCCGATGGGGGCTGTATCTGTTCGCCCGCGCTTATCCGGTCGCTCATCTGCTGATCGAAGAGCGTGTCTTCAAGCAAGAAGTAGTTGGGGTCTTGTGACATGAACATGAGGCGCCAGCGATTGTCGCGGACCTCCATGGGCGGGTGCTCCCTGGCGGCACCCATCCCCAGCTTCGTTGCGATGGCATCCATGGCTTCCTGCGTGAGTTGATCCCCGAAATCCATCGCGTACACGGGGAAGGTCTGGGGCGGAACGAAGCTCGCCGCCGCGTCACTCAGAGCGATCTCGCCCGCGGCTTTGAACCAGAACGCCAGCAACGCTTGGCCAACGGAATCGTTCATGCTTGGTTGAGATGGTGCGGCCGTGGTCAGGGCGGACTCGGCGGTCGAAGAAGCAGACGGCCGTTCCCCGCAGGCGGCAAGGAGAGCCAGAATCAGAACCAACCCAAGCGCCGTGGCCCATACTCGTCGCGGGCCCAGCCCGGTACGGGATTTCTCTGTTGCTGTTCGCATCATCGTCCCCCCCTGCTCTCGTTCTCAGCCATAATAGGACTACGACTGCACTCAAGGAACCCCGGCCCGCCGTCAGCACGAGAGCACGACGGGCCTGTGACGGCAAGAAAGGGGCCGATAATGGCGGATCAGCCACTGGTGGGCATCTTGATGGGGTCCCAGTCCGACGCCCAGGTGATGGACGACGCGGTCAAGGAGCTGGAAGCTCGGGGGATCGCTCACGAGGTGAAAGTCCTCTCGGCCCATCGCGACCCTGATGGGGTGCGCGAGTACGCGCTGAGTGCTCAGGCGCGGGGGCTCAAGGTGATCATCGCGGGAGCGGGGAAGGCGGCCGCCCTACCCGGCGTGGTCGCTTCGATGACCGACCTGCCGGTGATCGGGGTCCCCATCCGCACGAGCGACCTGGGAGGGCTGGACTCGCTGCTCTCCATGGTGCAGATGCCTCCGGGCGTGCCGGTGGCGACGGTGGCCATCAACGGCGCCCGCAATGCCGCGATCCTGGCCGCCAAGATCCTCGCCGTGGCTGGGCCTATGGGCGGTGCGTCATGATCGAGCGCTACTCGACTCCCGAGATGGCGGCTGTCTGGACCGACCAGGCTCGCATGGCCGCCTGGCTTCAGGTGGAGTTGGCCGTGTGTGAGGCCTGGGCACGCTTGGGTCAGATCCCCAAGGACGCGTTGACTGAGATTAAGGAAAAGGCCGCGTTTGACGTCGACCGGGTGGGTGAGATCGAAGCGGTCACCCAGCACGACGTCATCGCCTTCGTCAGTTGCGTGGCCGAGAACGTGGGGGAGTGCTCGAAGTACATTCACTACGGACTGACCTCGTCGGACGTCCTTGACACCGGCCTGGCCTTGCAGCTACGGGCGGCGGGGGCTCTTCTCGAGGAGGAGACCAAGCAGCTCGGCCGCATCCTTCGGCGGCGTGCTCTCGAGCATCGCGACACGGTCATGATGGGCCGTACTCACGGCGTCCACGCGGAGCCCATCACCTTTGGCATGGTGCTCGGTCTGTGGGCCTTCGAGGTGAAGCGTGGGCTGGAGCGGCTGCAGCGCGCGGTCCAGCAGGTGTCGGTGGGCAAGATCTCCGGAGCGGTTGGGACTTACGCCAATGTCGATCCGGAGGTGGAACAGATCACGATGTCCATCTTGGATCTGGGCAGCGAGCCCATCTCCACGCAGATCGTGCAGCGCGATCGCCACGCCGAGTTCATGGCCGCGCTCGCCCTACTCGCCACCACCATCGAGAAGATAGCGCTCCAGGTGCGTCACTATCAGCGCACCGAGGTGCTGGAAGCGGAGGAGCACTTCGCGCCGGGGCAGAAGGGCTCGTCGGC
>PMIZ01000352.1 GCA_003157225.1 Actinomycetota bacterium
CTCACATACGAGGCCCGCGCTCTCTCTTCGGATACGTATAGTGGCTCCTGCACGAAGCAGTCGGGCTCGTCGTTATAGTAGTCCGGCCCCGACGTGAGCTGGCCGAGACTGTGCAGATAGAAATCGGTCCAGACGGTGTTCTCAATGGGCCACTGTTTGGCGGTGGCCCATTTCTCGGATCCCGTCGTGTGGTANNACCCTTGAGCCAGTAGTCGTACCACCTCAGGAGTTCATCGTGGTGCGCTCTCCAGGGCCGAGTGCCCATTCCTGTGTAGAGAAACATCTTCTTGGGAACCTGCAGGCGGTTGAAGACGTTGACCTGCGGCTCCGAGAAGAAGCTGAAGAGAGGTCCACCAACATATGCGGGCACTTTGATCTTGTCGAGCCGCTCCGAGACCGACCGTTCACGGTAGTAGGGGCCGTCGAGCGGGTTGAGCATGAAGTCGAAAAGAACCGGGTTCTTCTCTGGATACTTCAAGAGATGGTAGAGGTATGGGTATTGCTTCAGATCTGGATCACTCGCGGCCTTCGCGACCAGTTGGTCGAGCTCCGCCTTGACCGTGTTCTTGATCATCGCGGAGACGACGTTCTTGATGGCATATCCGCAACGTGCCGGATAGGTCCCAGTGTAGAGACCGTAGAAGAAGATGTTGAGAACACCGCCCTCATACACGCCGTGGTTGTACAGATCGTCGGCAAAGATCTCCCAAGGGCATATGGCTTTCAGATGCGGCGGTTGCTCGGCGGCGATATGGAGTTGCATGGACGAGAAATAGCAGATGCCGGCTAGGCCGATGTTGCCGTCACACCAGGGTTGCTCGGCCAACCACTCGACGATATCGGCCCCATCTTGACCTTCGTGAGCGGAAAAGACCCCCTCGTACTCCCCTTCGGAGTCTCCGATCCCCCGCAGATCCCCGATGACGTAGACGTAGCCCCGAGGAGCATAGAAGTTGGGATCTCCGGATTCGACAGACGCCTCAAAGACCGACTTGCCGAACGGTTGCGGCGGTGTTTCAAACGTCTGCGCGCTCTTGCCGTAGGGGGACATGGCGAGCAGCGCAGGAAACTCGCCTGGGGCGTCTGGGCGATAGATATCGACCGCCAGCCGCACACCATCGCGTGCCATCACGTACACGTTCTCTTCGACTATCATGCCGTATTTCGGCTGCGATCCAACTGCTTCGGGTTCCGTCTTCAACATTCCTCCTTGTCTTGCTCTGTCAGCCAGCCGTCAAACTACTCCCGCGGAGGTTCTCCCCCGTACCTGCCGCTCGGGTCCAAGAAGATCTGACCAGGTTCGCCCGGTAGCTTCGCGAACCAGTCGGGACAGCTGCGCGGGAACAACAACCGTGCCTGCCACTGCACCCCGAAGTCCATGAGCTTCATTCCGGGATAGTGCCGCTCCATCCCATCGACCAGGTCCTTCCCGGTCTTGGCCGCGGCCAGCACTTCCTCGTACACATCCAGGTACCGGAGCGAGAAGTCTATGCAGGACGTGTCTTCGAGGTGGAGCGTCTCCGGACTGCAGTGCCCTGGAACGATGATCTGGGCATCGAACTCGCGCAGCTTGTTGATCGAGTGCCGCCACTTGATGCGCCGAGGCGCATCGCTCTCAACCGTCCATAGATGACCGTCCTGGTACGCAACATCCGTCGCACAGGCCAAGCGCAACGACGGCGCCCACACCACCGAGTTATTGGCGCTGTCTCCCTCCCAATCGTCGGAGAACTCGAGTTCGTGGCCCTCAACCTGCAGACGCCCCTCGGCAAGCGGCATGGGAAACACCACTCTGTCTGGTTCGTTCCTGCCGAAATGCTCCCCCCACATATCGACCTTGTCGGTGGTGGTGAAGACGATATCCTTGACCACGCTCGGCAAGGCCACAACCCTAGCCTGTGGAAATGCGTACTGCAGAACGCCCAACCCGAAATGGTGGTCGGGATGAAAGTGCGAGACGTAGATGTGGGTGAGGTTCTTGCCCATGAGCACCAGATCAGCCGCCAAGCGGTGAGCGTCGCTCAGAAGCTGGGTGGCGTCAATCAACACGGCATCACGTTCCCCGTAGAAGAGCGTCGACGTGCTGTTGAAACCCGCATGACTATGGAGGAAGACCTTGTAGGCGATGGACAACGTTGCCTCCTTTGTGCGCCTCGCAGAGTATTGAGTGAGTGCTCACTCAATACCACTGTACGGACATCAACCAGGCTTGTCAACTCGCACGCATTGGCCCTTCCCAGCTCGGCGAAAGGGTGACCGTTGCCGCCAAAAGCACCGCGAAATCAGAGAGGCCTTCGCGAGGAAAGACAGAGACAAATCGTTAACGCGGTCTTGAATGTCATCTCGGAACATGGGGTCCCTTCGAGACCAACGCGCTTGAGCGGTTGCGCGATATCGGGAAGCGCCATTCTGAGCTTACGAGAGCCGAACGCGGAGGCTTCGCGTGTCCCTGGATCGAATTCATCGCCGCCGGACCCCAGGTGGGCCTTCGCGAAGCCGTCGCGCAGACCCAGCAGAGCGCATTGCGTGGGCGTGGTGTGGGTTCGCCTGGGCTGAAAACGTCACCTGCCTGATTGGCCTAGACGAATTCATGGACCGGGGCCACTCCGCCTACGTTCTTGACCTGATTCTGAATGACGCGGCTCCCAAGACCTAGCGGGCTGCTGAAGAATGGGGCCTCGCCACTAGGAGCGACCGCATCGGGTGCTGTCTCTTGAGACCCCGGAACCCAAGCCAGCCTTGACCGGCGCCGCCGGTGAGGTGCTCCGCGTTGCCAGGCTCGGCGGATTGATCAGCGAGTATCACCGGGCTGCGGCATGAATCGGACTAAACGTACCCCGCAAACATGCCGGGCCCAGAAATGGCCCCCTGCTCGCTCCAGAGTCTCGCTACGCTGGACCGAGCAGGGAGGCTGGATCTTACTGAGGAAGAACCAGAAATGGGGTTCCCTAGCTCAACCGACCTACGATTTGACCGGCAGTGCTTTGGGTGCGGTCAGCAGGTCCGCCGTCAAGTAGGGGTTCGCGCCGTTGCCTACGGGGACGAGATCGAACTTCCACTTGCCGCCCTGCATCAGCCACTGGCCCACCGCCACGCCGCTGTCGTAGACGTTCTTGATCACGTGCCCGGGCCCAGACGGGAAGTCCGAATTGCCGGTGCCGGTCGGCGTCACCAACGGCGCGGAAAAGTCGATGGGGCCCATGACGGTGTCGAGCTTCATTACCGCCATGGCCTCGATGATCGAGTCCTTGCTCGTGGGATCTTTGGCGTTCTTGAGTGTCCAGAGGGCCATCTCCCCGAGGACATAGTGGAGGAGAGGCTGAGTCCATTGCTGGCTAGTCTTCTTCTCAAAATCGTCGGCCAGTTGAGTGCAGGTCTCGCCCGTGAGAGAAGACTTGAACGGGAACAGCGGATGCCACCACAGGTCGGACATGACTCCGTTGGCAATGGATCCCAACGCATTTACCGACTGAGGGAAGAGGCCCGATTTGCCTGCATACACCATCCTGGGGATCCAGCTCTGCTGGATGGCCTGCTTCCAGAAGTTGGTGAAGTCNNCTTGAAGGTGTTGATCATGTTGGAATAGTCTTCCGTGCCGTCCTGATAGGCCCCGCCGTCGACCATCTTGTAGCCGGCCTTCGGGAAGTTGCGCATGTCCTGCTCGCGGTAGTAGTTGCCGTCGGAGTCGTTGGGCATGACTAAGCCGATGACCTTGGTTGTGTCCAGCTTGTCGCAGACCTGCGTGACGGCCGCAACCGTGTCTTCCCCGCCGAAGAAGATGTGATAGGACCACTTGTATCCGGTCGTGAAGTTGTTGCCGATGTAGGTCTGCCAGGGGCAGTCCGTGGAGACGCAGGGCACGCCGTTTGCCTCACACTGGTCGACCACCGGGACGACCGTGTCCGGGGTGTCGGCCACCATCATCAGGTCGATCTTGTTATCGTTGATAAGATCTCCCGCCACTGCCGCCGCCCGGCTGACATCCGACTGGCTGTCCACGACGGTGATGCTGACCGGGTGGCTCTGGCCATCCCCCAGGACCATGCCGGTGCCGATGGCTTCTTTCCAACGTTCGATGCAGTACTTGTCCGGCACACCGAACGAGGCGAGAGCACCGGTCTGAGGACTCACGAACCCCACTTTGATCTCTCGGCCGGTGGTGGGACCGACACTTGCAGAGGTGGTGGCGCCGGCGGTCGTGGTCGACCCGGCCGTGGTAGCAGTGGTAGCTGGAGTGGCTGCGGTCGTGGTGGTCGCCGCGCCTCCCCCGCAGGCGGCCACCAGGCCGCCCAGGCTCCCTCCCACGCCAATAGTTGCGCCGGCAATGCCGGCTATCTTCAGGAACTCACGGCGGCTAACGGCCTTGCCGCTAGGTAGGCCGAGCTGGTCTTCGTCGTTGTTCGCTCTCTCTGGGCGATCAGACATTTTCAACCCCTAGAAGTAGAAAGCTTGACTGACACCTGCCATATTCAAGTAGCCCCGATTCTAGGTTCCCTCTATGGCAATCCTGGCCTCCTTTGACTCCCTCTTCTTCTGCAACAAGCACGCCTGGATCAGTTCATGGGTCGTCACAGGGAAAGTCGGAGGATCTTGGCGGCGTCCGTCTCATCAAGAGTCGCTAAGGACGAGTCCAGGAGGGGTCGCATGGTTTGGAAGGTTTCCTCAACTATGGCCGGAATCATAGTTTCGGTGACGCCAAGACTCGACGCCGTTATGTCCAGATTGAATCGCGCCAAAAAGCCCTGCAGCACATCGCCGGAGCTCGCCGCCAGCTCCATTTCGGAAAGGCCTTCTCCCCGCGCACCAATCAGCCGTGCGATCGCTGCATAGCGAGCAGGATCACTCTGATACGTATAGCGCAGATAGGCCGGTCCTAGGGCCGCCGACGTCTTGCCGTGAGTCGCGTCCGTGTGACTGCCTATGGCTTGGCCGAGCGCGTGAATGGCAACGCAGTTAGCGTTGTCAAACGCTATCCCCGCCAAGGTGCATGCCCATGCCATGTTGGCGCGCGCCTCCAGATTGGAGCCATCTCGGAAGGCAGTCTCCAGGTTGGCTGTGATCAAACGCAGCGCCTCCTTCGCGACGAGGTCACTCCAGGGGTTGGCGCCCCTGGACAGGAACGCCTCGAGCGCATGAAAAAGGGCGTCGACCCCGGTCACCGCGGTAACCCCGCTGGGCATGGTCAGCATCAGCTCGGGATCGACTACGGAGACCGTCGGGTACAGACTTCGGTGAATAACGCCTTCCTTGCGGTGGCCGTTGTCATCGGTGAGAACGGCGACGCAAGTAACCTCCGACCCGGTACCGGACGTGGTGGTAACCGTGACAATCGGAAGGGCGTCCTGCGCTCCCAGCAGCAACGGGTTCGCGCCGCCAAGCAGGTACTCCACTATCGAGGTGTTGTTTGTGGCCGCGACAGCGATGGCCTTCGCGGCGTCCATCGCGCTTCCACCTCCCAAGCCAACGACGAAGGAGCACCCTTCGGTGCGAACCACTTGAGCCAGCCGGTCGACATACTCCGTCCGGGGAGAGGGCTCTACTCCTTCATCCACCACCACTGTGATCTGGGCTTCCTCGAGGAGACCCACCACCTTGTCGAGAGTGCCCGCGGTCCGCATGCTCCCATCGGCGTACGTCACCAGCAACGCTTTGCGACCAAGCCCGGATACGGCCTCCGGCAGCCTCGCAACGGAACCAGGACCGAACATCAGCTTGGTCGGAAGGCAGAAATCGAACTGCTTCATCGTCGCTTCTCCTCGTCGTATTGGACTCGGTGCGTCCTTGCTTTCGTTCTGGTCGGCGATTGCGACCGCGACGATCCAGTCGGCGAAACGGATCTGCTCGCTGTCGATGATGGGGCCCGCAGTCAGCTGGCAGGACCAGGCTCGCGTGGAGGAACCCCGGAACCGGCCGCGATGTCCGATGCTCCTTGGCGCACCTCGTTGCCCGGGACGCGGCGCTTGTCTCCCGTTGCGATGGACGTCAGGATGAGGTCCAGAAGCTGGTTGGAGCGCGCCTCGGTCCACTCATCCGGGCCTGTGGCCCCGATGAGTGTCGCCACGTCCTCGGTCCANNATGAGCCACGCGACTTGATAGGGGTCAACGTCGGGAGCGATGGTGCCCTGGACCTGCCCTTCCCTCACTATTTCCGCCACCTCCCGCATGCGGTCAAGATGTCGTGTCCTTAACTCCTCCCGCAAGCCCTCTTCGGGGGGCGCGGCCATGAACTCGAACAGCGGGAATACGAATCCTTCACGCTGGGATCCGAGAAGTCTCGAGTGCTGAACGCCGATTTCTCGTATGCGTTCCAGCGCGTTCGGGTTGTTGGCGGAATTGTGGACGGTCCGAATCTTCTCAAAGAGCACATCCAGCGCGGCCACCATGATTTCCCTCTTGCTGGCGAAATGAGCATAGAGAGCGGCTCGGGTCACGCCCGCAGCGCCGGCGATGCGTTCGAGAGTCGTCCCCTGGACTCCCCTCTCAGCGATGACGTCCAGCGTGACCTGCACCACTTGTGCTTTTCTCTCGGGACCCTTCAGACGACGCTGCCTGCCCTGCATGTCAGTGGATCTCCTCCCGTGTCAGCACTCGCCTAGGCGACTCCGTCCGTGGAAAGGAGCGCCTCGCTTCTCACCTAACTAACTAACGCGCTAGTAAGTTAACAGCGTGATCCTAGCATGACACGATTCGCGGGCGCAAGTCGCTTCTCTACCTGGCCCTCCGCCAGCTTCTGCGTCTGCTGACTGCGGGTGGCAATCGTGATGGCCCTGCTCGCGAGGTTGAGCTCTTGGTCCCGCGCCATCAGTTGCGAGTGCTCTCAAGATGTCGCCGCAGGCAGTTCTGCGCTGGCGCCGCGAGCTCGCGAGACACAAGTGGACCTATCGACACGGGCGGCGACCGGGTCGGCCGAGAACTGGGCCGGAAACCGCGGCGCTTTTGCTGGGTGACCCAGCAGACCCGTAACCTGGCTATCGAAGATCGCTTGGCGCATGCCCAGTTCCTGATCCGCGACCGCGACGCCAAGTATTCGGAGCCGTTGGGTGAGGCGTTCCGCTGCGAGGGCGTGCGCGTCATTCTCATCCCGATACGCTCGTCCAAGGCAACGCCGTTGCCGAACGCTTCGTGAGGACCGTCCGACGCGAGTGTTTGGACCACGTCCTTATCTTCGGCCGCACGCCACCTTGAGCGAGTCCTTAGAGAGCACATCGGACACTACGACAGGGAGCGCCCCCACCGGGGGGCTGTCCCTCGAGACCCCGGAACCCAGGTTGACTCCGAACCACGCTGACGGTGAAGTAGCCCGCGTTGCCAGACTCGGCGGATTGATCAGCGAGTATCGCCGGATAGCAGCGTGAATCGGAGTAAACACACCCCTCGCGATCTCGACGCCGGTCTCCTCGTGTCGCACCCTGATCGCCCAGGCAATGTTCCATTCAGAAACAGGCCGCCTAGCCGGCTACTGAAGAATGATGCTTAGCCGCCAGGGCGCGATGGGCGGGTTTCGTTCTTCAGCAGCCCTCCTAGCCGGCTCGAAATCAGCCACCTTCTCTACTCCGGGATGGCGAAGGCAGCCAGCACGCCACCCATACCCGCACCGACGCCCAAGGCGACCCTGCGATGCCGGCCATTCTCGGGAGCTCGCGACGAATGACCGCCACATCAGAGAGCGGTACCGATTCCTCGGTGCCTCGCTACTCGCTCATGTCGCTACTCACTGGTAGACTCCATACTGCTTGGCGGTCTGGATCATCGCGTCCAGGTTCTCGTCTTTTCCTGCGTCGTTGACAGCCCCGACATCGAGGATGAACCCGCCCCCCTCCCCTGCCGCGTCGATCAGCGCGCGGACGTACTCGGCCGTACGCTCGGGCGTACCCGCGTAGGTGAGAGACAAGGGAACATTTCCCTGGATGCAGGCCACTTGACCGATGGTCTGCTTCGCTCGACCCATGTCAGTTTGGTCGAACTGCCAAACGGTCTTGCCTTTGGGCAGATCCATGATCGCTTCCAGGCGTGTGGCATAGCGGCCCTCGGCGAACAGGAACGGGATCAGGCCTTCATCGATGAGGCCCATGATGACCGCGCGCAGGGTGGGCCAGTAGAAGGTGTGGAACTGCTCGTCGCTCATGAAGCCGTCGGCGCCTTTGTGCAGCGGCATGAAGCAGATCGGCACTTCCGGCGGGTTGGCTTTCTTCAGCGCCCAGTCGATGGCTACCTGAGTCAGTTGATCGACTGCGGCAATGACCTTGTCGGGCTGGCGGAACATGTCCACGATGACGCCCTTGGTGCCGCGGAGCGTATCGCCGAGGATGTCGAACGGCGCCTTGGTGGCGGAGCCGGCGAACGGCGGGAAACCGGCGGCCATGACTTCACCCATGGCGGGGAAGATGACCTTGCCCCACTCGTTGACAACCTTGGCCGCAGCGGTGAGCTTCTCGAGGCCGGCGACCATGTCGTCGCTGCCCCAGCCCATGACCTGCCCGAACACGAACGGCAGCTCGATGTAGTCCCAGAACGAGGACAACCCGCCGAAGCCCGCGAACGCGCCCACCGTGCGAGGCAGGTAGGTGCGGATGAGATAGTCGCTCGGGTCGGAGATGAGCTCGTCGTAGTCCTCGGCGATCATCCAGTCTTTCTCGTTGTACTGGTAGCTGGCCGACTCGGACACGCCGTGGCCCGGCCAGGAGTACAGCTTGTAGTCCAGAGCGGCGAACATCGCCGCGGGGACCGTGTTGTGGAGCGGATCGACTGAGGCGTCGGGCTGGAACTTGAGGTTGAAGTCCTTCCATGCCTTGGCGCCCTTGGCCGGGTTGCTCATGGCCTCATAGGCGGTGATGGCGCCGCTCTTGGCCGGCCAAAAACCCATGTTCAGACGCACCGGCACGCGGTCCGGCTTCTCCAGGTTGATGGCGGCCAGGATGCGGTCCACGCGCGCCTTGAATTCGGCCTCAGCCTCGGGGCTCTCCCACTGGATGTCCGGATTGCGCCATCTGTCGATGCGCCACGCCCGCCGTTCGGCGGGGGTCATGTCCGCCCAGTTCTTGGGGTACATGCTAGGCCACCCCTACGGTCTCTTTGGCAAAGGCCNNCTCGTCGCTCATGAAGCCGTCGGCTCCCTTGTGCAAGGGCATGAAGACCAAGGGAGTGCCGAGCGTACCCGGCCTGTGGACCGCCCAGTCGATGGCCACCTCAACCAGACGTTCGCACGCCGCCTGCACTTTCTTCGGACGACGGAACATATCCAGGATGATGCCCTTGGTGCCTCGCAGCGTGTCACCCAGGATGTCGAAGGGGGCCTTTGTGCCAGTAGAGGCGTACATCGGGAAGCCCAAGCCCATGGCCTTGCCGATCATGGGGCCCATGATCTGACCCCAGCCGCCGAGCGCTCGGCTAGCCGCTGCCATTGCTTCCAAGCCGGCCGTCATTTCCGGGGAGCCCCACGCCCCCACGTTCAGAGGGACGAAGGGAAGCTCGATGAAGTCGAACAACGAGGACATATTGGCGAAGCCGGCGAAGGCTCCCACGGTGCGAGGCAGATAGGTGCGCAGTAGGTAGTTCGACGGGTCGGAGATCAGCGCATCGTAGTCCTCGGCCAGCATCCACTCTGCCTCGTTGTACTGATGGCCCCCCTCTTTGGCGACACCGTGACCAGGCCAAGCATAGAGCTTGTAGTCGAGGGCCTCATACATCGAGGCCGGCGCCGGCGGGCAGAGCAAGGGCGAAACCATTGTGTCCGCCTGAAAGCGCGTCATGAACTCCAGCCAAGCCTCCGCCGCGCGAGCGGTGTCGCTAAAGGCGTCGTATGGCGTCATGCCAACACGCGACGTCGGCCACAACCCGATGTTCAGGTTCACCGGCACCCGGTCGGGCTTCTGAAGACTCAGCGCTGCGACCAACCGATCGACGCGCGCCTTGTAGTCCGCTTCGCCTTCAGGACTGGCGAAGGGGATGGCCGGGTTGCGCCAGCGCTCGATACGAGCGGCGCGTTTCTCGTCACTCGTCAGGGATGTCCAGGTATTCTCCGCCATCTCTAGCTTACCCCCACCGTCTTTTTCGCGAACGCAACAGCAGCCATGGCGTCATCACCATAGGCATCAGCCTTGGTATACGCACGCACGGTCTCGTCCATCTGACCGCCACCGATGATCACTTTCACTCCGTCCCGCAGACCAACTGCCTCGACCTCCTCGATAGTGGACTTCATGGAGTCAAAAGCGACGCTCAGGAATCCGGACAAGGCAAGGACCTGAGGTTTGCTCGCTCTCACCGCTTCGACGAACGCGCCCTCCGGTTGGTCGATACCGAGATCGACCACTTCGAAGCCGTTGACCTCAAGCATGAAGCCGACAATGTCTTTGCCGATATCGTGAATATCCCCTCGAACAGTGCCAAGGACCACGGTGCCCAGTTTCTTGGTCTGTTCTTGTTTGACGGCCAGGCGAGGTTTCAGGATCTCGCCGATCTTGCGTAGCATCTCGCCCGACATGATGAGTTCAGGGAGGAAGTAGGTGCCTTCCTGGTACCGAGTCCCCACCACCTGCATTGCCTCGGAGGAAAGAGCGAGGACATGGTTGGGGTCATCGCCTTTGTCCAACAACTCTCCGACGATGCGAAGAGCGTCAGACTCCCTCATGTTGGCCATGGCCTCGATTAGTTCGTGGGCCATAGAGGCTCCTTTCTGATCGATGCGAGTCACGGTGTTGCGCCAAACCACGATCAGCCGGATTACGCCGCCCTGCCTGCTGAGCTATTTACGTCATCATGAGCCAGCGCGCCATGATCATATAACGGCCGATGCTGGTGCGCAATACCTAACTCATTACTGATCTATCTATGGTCGTTATTCCTAGCGAACTTGTGTACCATATGTCGAGCCGCGAGCGTCTCTCGCAGGTATCTCCCTCATGACCGTGGGGTAGCCGGAGGTGTCCCACCTCATGCCTACGTGCGGTGTGAGGTATGATCAAATGGACGGTATCGCTGTCGCGGGTCTTCATTCAACGGGGGCGCAGACCGCATATGGGCCGCATTGATGGCGCAGGCTTGGCGGAGCTCGACTCTCAGGCTTCTCAGGTCTCAGGCGAATCTGAGAACACCGAGCCTGGGATGCCGGCACACCTTAGGGTTGTAGGAACAATATCCGACCGAATCTCGGCAGGCACGTATGCGCCGGGCAGTCGCCTCCCTTCCGGTTCGCAGTTCAGTGCCGAGTTCGGAGTCAGTCCGATGACGGTCAGACGCGCTTTCGCCACCTTGAAGGGCCGGGGATTGATCTCGTGTGTCAAGGGCCGGGGAAGCTTCGTTCGGTCGGCCGACCTCAGCAACTCGATCTTCAGACTGAGCTCGGTCGTCGGAGACTGGCTCGACGAATCCGCCGAGATACGACTACTGTCGGTTTCTATGGCAAGAGCTGACGAAAGAACGGCCGCGAGGCTGGACATTGCCCTGGGCCAACGGGTTGTCTGCCTTCGGCGGCGGGTGTCCTACGATGGTTGCCCCGCAATGTTGCATACGGAGTACGTTATCTGTGATCCGAGGCGCCCTCTGCTTGAATCTCAACTTCAGCTGACCTCTTTGCATGCGTTCCTCGAATCGGAGAGGGGACAAAGATTCCCGCGGGGCGAACTCACGGCGCGGGCGGTAAACCTCGATACCGAGAGCGCCGCTGCCTTGGGGGAGCGCGAGGGTGCTGCGGCTCTCTGCCTGGAGCACCTCTTCCGGGATGCCGACGGGCGTCCCGTCAGCCTAGGCTGGTTTCTTCTCCGGGCGGAACAATTCCAGCTTCGAGCACGAATCGAACCCGAATAGGCCGGAAGGAGGGCCGAGCGGCTTTGCAGACGATCAACGCGCTCTATCAGGCCCTAGTTGACCTTGATGAAGAACTCACATTGAAGCTCGCGCGGAAAGCGATCGCCCAAGGAGAGGCGGACCCCTTACTGATCCTGAACACGTGCCAGCAAGCGCTCAGGATGGTTGGGGAACGGTACGAACGCAGGGAGTACTATCTCACGGCCCTCGTCCTGGCGGGTGAGCTCTTCAAGGAGGTTCTCGAGCTGGTTCCGCCTATCCAGGAGCCGGCAACACCAGGTATGTCTTCCGGAACGGTTCTTCTTGGCACCGTGAGCGCGGACATACATGACATCGGCAAGAATGTGTTTGGAACCGCGCTGCAGAGCTACGGATTCACCGTCATCGATCTCGGCGTCGATGTCTCCAAGGAGAGGTTTCTTGAAGAGGTCAGACGGACCCACCCGGATGTCGTCTGTCTTTCAGGGCTCATTCTGGTTGCCTTTGAGAGCATGAAGAGCACAACGAGACTCATTCGGGCTCACGAGAAAGAGATCGGCTACCGGCCACCAATTGTCATCGGGGGGGGAACCATCGACGGCGACATATGCGAGTACGTGGGCGCCGATTCGTGGAGCACCGATGCAATGGAGGGCGTTCGCATTTGCCAGAAACTCGTAGACAAAGAAGCATGATGAGCCTGGCTTTTCGCCTGCCTAGTCGACGAAACAGGGTAGGACTGACGGGTCCACGAATCCTCAACCCGCTCGCTCGAGTGGCAGCATCCGCTAGGGTCAGGGTTCCCCAACCTTGAGGGGTCCAAAAACACTGAATCGCTGACCTGAGCGGCAGTGGTCCGGCCCCCTTTTGCGTACCAGCAGCGATGAGAGTCCGTTGTTCATTGTCTGATGGAGCGGGCCGCGAACTCATGCGGGGTGAGGTACCCCAGCGAGCTGCGTGACCGCTCCTCATTGTGTTCGCGTTTCCAGATGCGGGCGAGGGTCTGAGCTTCGGCCAAGTTGGCGAAGCTCTCGGCGTTCAGATGAACTCGTCGATCAAGGTTGAGGACACGCCACGTCTTCTCCGGCTCCGTCCCTTGCCCACCCTTCGCCTTGAGACTTAGTCCTTCCGATAGGACTTGGCCGCTCAGGAACGCCGAGTCCCTCAGTCGGGGTCTTCACTGAGATAGGCTCGATAGCGGCCGGTCCTATCATCAAGCGCCGCAAGGAAGATGCGCACCTTGTCCAGTTTCTCCGCTACCTGGGCGCGCAGGTTATCGGTAACCCCGATAGCCTCCGAAGCGATGTCCCGCTTGCGCTCGCCCGGGATCTCGGCGCGAAACTCCCGGCACAAGCTCTGCAGACGGTCCTCGGCCTCAAGGATCAGCTGGATATCGGTGAGATTGAAGCCCATGAGTGACTGGAGCTCTCGTATCCGTAGGAGCCGGGTCACATCGCCGGGCGAGTATCGCCTCGCCCCACCGGACGTCCTGGCGCTTGGAGTGAGCAGCCCGAGTTGTTCGTAGTACCGCAAGGTACGGGTGCTCACGCCGGCCAGCGTCGCGGCCTTGCCGATGGCGACGTCCCCCCCTGGAGCGGTAGACACAGTAGAGATCGGCTCACCCACCATCTTGCTCTTCTCCCGCGAGTCGATGGGCAAAATGTACCACCGCAGGGCTGTCGCTCCCCTTGCCGCCCCCCAGATCTTCCGAAGGCACGGCCGCGCTGACGGACTCGGGTGTGCGCTCGAGGGATTCTCCCTCTTCCGCATGCATATACTTGGTACCCCGCATCCAGGAAGCCCCGGCGGCCACGAGGGAGAGCACCAGCCCTACACCGAAGACGATCCGCAGACCCTGCTGAAACGCGGCGGAGATTATTTGGGGGAAGAAGGTCGTGCCGGTGATGCGCGCCGCAGTTGCGGCCGGTAGAGCAGCAAGCACCTGGTGCGGGATCACGGTACCGAGCGGGTTGTAGCCGAGGAGGGCGGCGAACAAGCTACTTACCGCCGGCAGGTGAGAAATCTGGGTGGCACTCTGGGCCGGGACCCCTTGGGCGGTAAGACCGCTGAACAAGGCTCCCGGCAGTTTCCCGGAGATCCCCACGATCATGAGGGTAAAGAAGACGCCCATAGAAAGGACGTTCCCGGTGTTTATGAAGGTGGACCTGATGCCCGAGCCCGCCCCGCGTTCCCGCGCGGGAAGGCTGTTCATGATGCCCGCGGTGTTGGGCGACATGAACAGACCAGCAGCCAATCCACTCAAGAAGAGAAGAGACGCGAAATAGGGAAAGCTGAAGTTCACCGGCAAGGTCATGAGCAGCGCAAAGGAGATCGCTGCTCCTATCATGCCCCCGGTGGCAAACGGGCGGGCCCCGTAGCGATCAGAAAGCCAGCCGGAGATCGGGCCGGCCACGAGAATGCCGGCGGTGAGGGGCACCATACAGATGCCCGCCCATAGCGGCGTGCGTTCGAAGCTGTAGCCGTGGAGGGGCAGCCAGATGCCTTGCAGCCAGATGATGAGCATGAACTGCAATCCCCCCCGGCTAAGGAAAGAAAGGAAACCAGCGATGTTCCCGCTGGTGAAAGCCCGGATGCGAAAGAGACGAAGGTCCAAAAGCGGCTGGGAGACGCGGGTTTCCACCCAGAAGAAGATGGCGAGAAGCGCCGCCCCCGCGGCAAGGAGCCCCACCACCAGGGGGCGAGTCCAAGCCATGGAGTGACTACCGTACGGCTGAAGCGAGTAGGTGATAGCCACGAGGATCATGACGAGCCCGCCGGCGAACGTCAAGTTGCCCCACCAGTCGATCCGGGATGGGGTACGCACCCCCGTCTCTTTCAGCTTGAAGAAGGCCCACAAGGTACCAATGGCCCCGATAGGCACATTGATCCAGAACACCAGGTGCCAGTTGACGCTGGCGAGCACCCCACCGAGGACCAAGCCGACGAAGGAGCCGGCCAGCCCCGATACCATGTTGAGTCCCATGGCCATGCCCCGCTCATTCGGTGGAAAGGCATCGGTGAGGATAGCCGCCGAATTCGCCATGAGAACGGCACCGCCGGTGCCTTGCACCATCCGAGCGATGATGAGCTCGATGGCACCAGCCCGGCCTGTGCTCGGCAAGAGGGCCAGGAAGATGGACGCCACCGTGAAAATGACGAATCCCAGGTTGTACATGCGCACCCGGCCGAAGATGTCCCCGAGACGCCCGACCGTGACTACGAGGACCGCTGTCACCAGCCCGTAGCTCATGAGAGACCAGAGGAGCAGATCCGCATTCGCCGGCTGTAGGGGATCGACGTGGATACCACGGAAGATCTCGGGAAGCGCGATCATGAGGACGGTGGCGTCCAGGAGCGCCATGAACATCCCGAGCGAGGTGTTGGTAAGCGCGGTCCACTTGTAGCGAGAGCCTACAAGGTCCGACCGGACTGCCGGCTGGGCCGGGCGAGGGTCAGGCATGGATGATGTACTCCCGCGCCTCAATAATTGACGTTGACGTTAAAAAGAATAGCACCGGGCGTGCTCCCGCGTGGGAGCGACACAGGTCCTCGATTGCGGAGATGCCGCCAACGGCGGCCGCCTCAATGAGTTCCTAATCCTGCATGCCGGACACCGCTGCCTGCGACTTCTTCAGCGTGAACACCGCTTGGTTAAGGCCGCGCTGAATCGCACTGGGTTTGGCGGAAACTCACCGGCTTGAGTCGAGCCTCCTTGGTCAGATACCATCGCGATCTGTTGATGGCAATGGGAATAGAGCACCAGGGTGAACGCCCGGGTTCCCTGGTCAAGAGCTCTGGGACCGGCGACTGGCCAGGCTGCCCGAACAGAGACTCTTGTTATCTCAGGTGTGCGGATTGTCCAGGCAAACTATCCTTCGCGCCCTCGCCAGTACGTGGTCGTAGGTGAGGACCGAGAGGCCATGCACACATCGTGATGCTCGCTTGCCCCAGGTATTCAGGAGGAATTCAGGTGCCAAGTGCGAACATGCTGCCGAGGCATTGCTCAAACCCCCTCCTGAGCTGTGGCCCTAGCCCTGTCCGGTGGATGTCTAGCTCCCCGAGGAAAGACACCACCACGCCCCCCACGGCGGGCGCGGCGTTCGGTGAGAGCCCGGGCGCGGCGCCCGCCCGTGTGATCCGGAGCCGCTCCCTTCCAGCTGACCCCTCTCTTTGTGCCGCCGCTGCTCGCAACAAGCGGTACTTGCGCGCGACATGAGTTCCCACCCTTCCGGCGGCTGCAGACTCCTGCTAGGATTGCGAGCCTGAGCCCCGGGCCGAGGGAGGCCGGCATTCTCAAGCTAGAGCAATACGGGTCGGAGACGTGTGAGCTCTCACCCAACAGCAGCTTCGTACTGGTCCGCGTTCCCGTCCGCATCGTGGGCGAGGGAGCGACGGGCGAGGCCGCGTTCCACTACAGCATCGGCTCCTTTGCCGGCCGGGAGACCGAGCTGGCCCTGGAGGCAGGCGGCCGCACCACCCTCCGCTTTCGCATCCCCCTGGAGCTCTTTCGTGCCCGCGAGCGGTTGGCCGTGGAGGTCCTTGCCGCAAGTGCCGCGAGCCCGCAGATGGTCCTGTGGGCCCAGCGCTGGGAGGTCGTCTGGCAAGGCAAGACCCCGTCCCTACGGCCGATAGCCGAGTAGGTCAGAAGAGTCGAAAAGCTCCGGCGGTTTCCAGGCGTTCTCCGGGCATCTTCAGTGGGCATTGTCGGGGCGACGTGTACATTCGGTGAACAGCAAAGACGTGAGCCGGCGTGTGCACTAGGTGAGCATGCGCCCCGATGTCGTCCTGTACGCCTCCCAAGATGCGCTCCCCAAAAGAGCAGAAAGTCCCGCACGCTCGGGGGCTTTGTTCAAATGAGCCGTGATGGACTCGAAC
>PMIZ01000316.1 GCA_003157225.1 Actinomycetota bacterium
CCTCTCCACCACGCAGATCTACACACACGTGACCACGGCGCACCTCCAGAAGGTCTATCGAGAGGCCCACCCGCGGGCAAGGTCGAGGTAGACATGGCGCGCCGCCTGATCTTTGTGGTGCTCGATGGAGTCGGGGTCGGCGCGTTACCTGACGCCGCCGACTGCGGGGACGCGGGCTCGGACACGCTCGGCAACTTGAGCCACGTCATCCAGCTTCGGCTGCCGTATATGCAGCAAATGGGGCTGGGCAACATCACGCCCATCCAGGGGGTGCCACCGGTCGCCGACCCGCTGTGTCTGGTCGGGCGCCTTGCTCCGCGGTCGGCAGGCAAGGACACCACGGTAGGTCACTGGGAGCACATGGGACTCGTCACGGAGCGACCATTCCCGACCTATCCGAATGGTTTCCCGCGAGAGGTCATCGCTTCCTTTGAGGAACGCATCGGCCGGCGCATCTTGGGCAACAAGCCGGCCTCCGGCACCGCCATCATCGCCGAGTTGGGTGCGGAGCACCTGGCAAGCGGCCGACCTATCGTCTATACCTCTGCCGACAGTGTCTTTCAGATCGCCACGCACGTGGACGTGGTCTCCCTGGAGCAGCTCTACGCCTGGTGCCAGTTGGCCCGCGAGCTTCTGCAGGGGCATCACGCGGTAGCGAGGGTGATCGCCAGGCCTTTCAGCGGTTCCGTGGGCGCCTTCGTGCGCACAAGGGATCGTCGCGATTTTTCGCTGGAACCCACCGGGCCGCTCTACCTCGACTCTCTCCGGCAAGCTGGGGTGCCGGTGATCGCGCTCGGTAAGGTGAGTGAGATTTTTGCAGGAAGGGGGATCACGACCACGCTCAAGGTGGCCTCAAACGACGACAACCTGGCATTGGTGACGGAGTTGGTGCAGGGTAGATCGGAGCGAGCCCGCTTCGACGCAGGGCTCCTGTTCACCAACCTGGTGGATTTCGACGTGCTCTGGGGCCACCGCAACGACGCCGACGGGTTCGGTAAGGGGCTGGAGGCTGTGGACGAGGCTCTGCCGGCCATCGTGGCGGCCCTTCAGGCGGACGACAGGCTGATCGTGACCGCCGATCACGGGGTCGACCCCACCACGGTCAGCACCGACCATAGCCGGGAGTACGCGCCCCTGCTTTTCTATCCCCGGCCGGCGGATACGCCCGCGGCCGTCTACGAAGGCATGTTCGCCGACACCGGGGCGACCGCATGCCGGTATCTGACGGGGCAGGATCCCGGACTCGCCGGGTCTGTGATCACGGATCTCTGGCCCTCCCGGGGATGGCGCCGCTACACGTCGGCCCAACCCGAGCCCGCGGCGGGTGCCGGGCTGATGTCCGGAAGGGTCGGACCGGAGGAGGCCGCCGAGGCGGCCCGGTGGTTGGGTTCCCGGCTGGGACCCGCGCCTGAGGTGGCGGTTGTTCTGGGATCGGGTCTCGACGTGACCCTGGCCGAATCTCCCGAAGCGTCTGTGAGCTATGACGAGGTGCCCCATTGGTCGAGGGGCACGGTACTCGGCCATGCCTACCTCCTTGCCGTGGCCCGCCACGCCGGGCAGCAGGTGGCTCTTCTGCGAGGACGGGTGCACGAGTACGAGGGCTTCGACCTGAGCGAGGTCCAGCTGTGCGTGCATACGCTCGCAAGATGGGGGGTGACACGGCTGATACTCACGTCGGCAAGCGGGGCGGTGGGCACGTGGGCGTCCGGCGGCCCTGGCGGCGGAACTGTTCGCCGGACCGTGTCGAGGGTGCCGGCCGACATGGCGGTTGTGCCTTCGATCTCGTTGGTGACCGAAGTCCTCGACTTCCAGTACCCGCTGGAGGACGGCCGGCCGGCGCGCCTGCCGGGGACCGATCGCGCTCTGGTGGAGTGGCTCGTGGCCCGAGCCGAGAGCTACGGTGCGGACGATGGCGCGGCTGCGCCCTGGCGCCTTGGCGTTCACGCCTCAGTTCCAGGGCCGCAGTACGAGACACCTGCGGAGCTAGAGATGTTGCGACTATTGGGGGCGGCCACCGTGAGCATGTCTCCTGCGGCGGAGGTGCGGGCCGCTCGCGAGAGCGGCTTGAAACCTGCGGTGCTGGCAGTGGTCGCAAACTCGGGCGATAGCACCCACGATGAGGTACTTGCCGGGGGCGCCCGGGCGCGAGAGGCGCTGACCACCACCATCAAGGGTCTGCTCGCAGCGTGGGAGGCGGCTCGGTCGTAGCACGACGCCGGCATCCGCCCCGGCCGTCGCAACCGATCCCAAGGCTATACTAGGAGGCATGACAGCGCCGGCCTCCTTGCTTGAGATCCCGACCATAGTCACCACACACCAGAGCGCCGACTTCGACGCTCTGGCGGCGGCAGTGGGCGCCGCCCTGCTCTACCCTGAAGCCCGCATCGTGTTTGGCGGTTCGCTCAACCCGAACGTGCGCGAATTCGTGTCTTTGCATGGCGAGACGCTCCCGATCATGAGCCTCCGCCAGATCGACCAGACGAAGATCAGGCAGTTGATCGTAGTGGATACGGCCGATCCCGAGCGGATCGGTGAGCTGGGCCGACTTTGCGGCCGCCCCGATGTCGAGACCGTGGTGTTTGACCATCACGAAGAAGAGAGCCCGGCGCGTCCATCCTTTGTCAAGGGCGAGAACTGGGTGATCTCGGCCGACGGCGCTCAGGCGACGTCGATGCTTCACATACTGCGAGAGCGCGAGGTGGAGATCTCCCGGCTGCAGGCGACCATCTTCGCGCTCGGCATCCACGAGGATACCGGTTCGCTCACTTACCCCCGGACGACCATCAGGGATGCGGAGATGCTCGCCGCCTCCATGCGGCTGGGGGCGTCACAGGCCCTCATCGAGCGCTACCTGCACAGCGCACTCCAGGGAGAGCAGCGCGAACTGCTGATGCGGATGGTCGACGCCGTGAAGGTGGAGCGCGTGAGAGGCATCGACGTGCACGTGGTGGCTGTCGAGGTGGCGTCCTACGTGGACGGCCTCAGCGTAGTCGCGCACAAGCTTATGGAACTGATCAACGCGGAGGTGCTGCTGCAGGCGGTCGGCATGGAAGACCGCGTGTTCGTCACAGCCCGCTCTCGTGCGGGCGCGGTGGACGTGGCGGCGCTACTTCGCGTCATCGACGGCGGCGGACATGCCCAGGCTGCTTCAGCTGTGGTGCGCGGCCGGACTCCCGACGACGTGATACGCACACTCCTCGCAGCCATGTCGCTGAACAGCATCGGCGTGCCCACCGCGGGGGAGATCATGAGCCACCCAGTGCGCTTTATCGATGCCGATACGCCCGTCACGGAGGCCCTCGTGACGGCCCAGCGATACGGTCACTCGGGCATCTGCGTGCGAGAGGGCGACCGCGTGGTGGGCATAGTCGCCCGCCGCGACCTCGACAAAGCCATCAGGCACGGCCTGGGTCACGCCCCGGTCAAAGGGGTCATGACCCGCAACATCTCTTTCGCCCGTTCTTCCACGGGGGTGGACGAGCTGGGCCGGTTGATGGTGGAGGGAAATGTCGGCCGCGTGCCCGTGGTTGCCGACCGGGCCTACGAGGGGGCCCTTGCCGGCGAAGGCGCGCACGTCGATGACGTTATCGGCATCGCGACCCGCACCGACGTGCTGGCTGCCTACCAGGGTCGCTGGGAGCAGGAGCAAGCCCAGGCGATCGAGCCACAGGTCTTCGCCCTGCAGACGCTGGCCGATCACCCATTCTTCGGGAGTTTGTTCAAGGCGTGCTCGGCTCTCTCCGACGATTTCGCCGGAGTCTATCTGGTGGGCGGCTTCGTGCGCGACCTGTTGCTGGACCAGCCGAACGTCGACGTAGACATAGCCGTGGAAGGCGGCGGCATCGAGTTCGGCACCCGGCTTGCCGCGCAGATGGGCGGTCGAGTACGAGTGCACCGCAAGTTCAAGACCGCTGTGGTCCTGCTTCCCGCGACCATCCTGGGACAGGCCTCCGCTTGGCTCCGCGCCGCGGGCGAGCCCTTTCACGTAGACGTGGCCACCACGCGGACGGAGTTCTATGACTATCCCGCGGCGCTGCCGCGCGTGGAGCATGCGTCCATTCGCCAGGATCTCTTCAGGCGCGACTTCACCATCAACGCCATGGCTATCTCGCTGCGGGGACGAGATTTTGGAACGGTGATCGATTTCTTCGGCGGCTACCGGGACCTGCGTGAAGGAGTCATCCGCGTGCTTCACAACCTGAGCTTCATCGAGGACCCCACCCGCATCTTCCGCGCCGTTCGGTACGAGAACCGCTACGGATTCCGCATGGACGAGCAGACCAAGAGCTTCGCCAAGAGCTGCGTGGAGATGCACCTTGTCGGCGACCTCTCCAGCGTCAGGCTGCGCGACGAGTTGGTGGCCCTCCTCACCGAGGAAGACGTGGAGTGGACCCTGGGTCGTCTGTACGAGCTGGGCGTCGCGCGTGAGGTCCATCCCAAGCTGGCCACGGGAGCGAAGACGGCTGCTATCGTCAAGCGCCTCGACTCGCTGGTGAAGGAGTTGGGACTCGAGAGCGAGGTGGTAACCTGGAGGCTGCGGCTGACGGCCATGACTCGCAACATGGCGCACGACCAGGTGTATGTGTGGCTGGAGCAGCTGAAGCTCAGGCAGTCCGACAGCAGCGTCATCCGGGCGGGCGTGGTCATCGCGCCCTTGCTCGGCACGATGCTCTCGCGAGATGACATGTCCGACTGGGAGATCTACCGGTCGCTGCGGAAGGAGCCGCTGGAGGCCCTGGTGTTCGCCCTAGCGGGTATGGAGGCAGGGATAGCCGAGAGCCGGCTTCGCCGGTACATCGTCGACATCCGGCATCGCACGCTCAGCGTGACAGGAGACGATCTGTTGGCGTTTGGTGCAAAGAAAGGCCCGGCGGTCGGGCGTCTGCTTGAACGACTAAGGGAGTTGCGCGTGAAGGAAGAAGTGCAAGGCCGGGAGACCGAACTGGCGGCGGCCAGGGAGATCTTGGAGAAGCGGCGATGAACAGGTGGAAGTACCTCTTACCCCTGCTCGTTGTCCTACTGCTTTCGATGGTGCTACATGAAATCGCTCACGGATGGGTCGCGTACAAACTAGGGGATCCTACGGCCAAGTCACGAGGGCGCCTGACCCTGAATCCCCTTCGTCACCTGGATCCTCTCGGGACGGCGATGTTTGTCATCACCTACCTCGGGGGTGGCTTCATCTTCGGCTGGGCCAAACCGGTGCCCATCTCTCCTTACTACTTCCGCAATCGTAGGCGGGGTATGCAGTTGGTCGGTGCGGCGGGACCACTCACCAACTTCATCCTGGCTGCGGTGTTCTGGGCCATATTGACGCTTCTGGCCTCGGCCCTGAATCAGCCCGGCTCGGTTCGGTTCGCCGTCTTCTATATCCTGTTCTTGGCCCTTCAGGTGAACGTGGTCCTGGGCGTGTTCAACCTCATACCGATACCTCCACTTGACGGCTCTCGAATCCTAGGGGGGTTTCTGCCCCGAAGGGCCTACGAAACCTGGCTGAGCATCGATCGGTACGGCTTCATGATCATAATCGTCATGCTGCTTCTGCTGACTTCCGGGGGAGTCGGCAACCGCATCGGCTCCGCGGAGAACTGGCTCTTCCAGCATCTTCTCCCTCAGTACTTCGGGCCGAGCTGACCGCGGCCCGAGAGAGCTTCCGGTGAGATCCCTAGAACTAGACCTCGACGTCTACCAGGGTCCTTTCGACCTGCTGCTATCGCTCGTCCTCAAGGAGGAGATAGACCTGCTCGAGGTGCCGCTGTTCGAAGTGATCACGGCCTACCTGGAGGAGATGGAGGGCGCGGGAGTCATCGGCTATTGGGACGAGATGACCGAGTTCCTTCTGCTCATGAGCCTGCTGGTGGAGGTGAAGTCGCGGCTGCTGCTCCCGGGTGCCTATCCGGAGCTGGAGGGCGAGCTGACCCCCGAGGAAGCTCGCGATCAACTCCTCGCCCGGCTGTTCGAATACAGCAAGTTCAAGGCCGCCGCGGGTCGCCTGTGCGAACTGGCCGAGGCCAATGCCGGCTGTGCCTTTCGAGCGGCGACAGAACAGCCGAGGCGGCGCCTGGCCGCGATTGAGGACATCGCCGGCACGGAGGACGCCATGGTCCTGCGCGACTACTTGATGCGGCTGGTGGACAGCAAACGGCCCCCCGACACGTCGCATCTTTCGCAGATCAAGGTGGAGCTGCAACGGCAGATCCGCATCATCCGCGGGGTGCTGGCCAAACGCCGCAAGTTCTCGTTCAACCGGACCTTCGGAGGAGACCCGCCCCTCGTACAGGCATTGTCCGTGTTCGCCTTGCTAGACCTGCTGTCTCGTGGGGAGATACTCGTTTCGCAGCCGGAGCCTTTCGGCGATATCCTCGTGAGGACGCGCGACGTGCAGAAGACGGCCTGAGGGTTCGCATGGACGATTCGACCGACTCTCACCTCAAGCGGGACGTGGAGGCACTCCTTTTCGCCTCGGGGCAGCCCCTGCCGGTGGAAACGATGGCGCAGGCGCTCGGTCTCGACGACGAGGCGGGTTTCCGGGCGATCGAGGCGGTTCTTGGAGGGTTGGGCGCCGAGTTTCCACCGGGTGGGCCGAGGGGCTTCGAGCTGGTCCGTCTGGCGGGCGGCTGGGTCTTACGCAGCAACCCTCAGTGCCGAACCGCCGTCGCCGCGCTGTTCGAGCTGCCCGAGGACGCCGGGCGCCTGTCTCCGGCAGCCATGGAGTGCCTGACGGTGATCGCCTACCTGCAGCCGGTGTCGCGGCCCCAGATCGCAGAGATTCGGGGGGTCAATTCCGATTCCCCGGTGCGCACGCTTCTCGAGCGCGAGCTGGTAACCGAAGTCGGAAGGTCGCAGAGCGCCGGCGGCGCGTTGCTGTACGGTACCACGCCCCGGTTCGAGGCGATGTTCGGCCTGGGCTCCATCGAGGAGTTGCCGCCTCTCGAAGACTTCGCGCTCGGCGAGGAGCAGAAGGATGAACTCCGGCGCCGCCTTGGTCTGCTCTCGGTGGCGGAATGAACGAGCGGGGGGAGGCGGCATGACAGAGAGACTACAGAAGTTCTTGGCGGCAGCGGGAGTCGGCTCGCGGCGCAAATGCGAGGACCTCATCCGCGCGGGACGCGTGACAGTCGATGGGCAGGTGGCCGAACTGGGATCATCGGTCGATCCCGATCGCCAGGTGGTGGCGGTCGACGGCCAGGTCGTCANNGTCGATCGGGTGCCAGCGCATGTGCGAGTCTTTCCGGTAGGCCGGCTGGATCTCGACAGTACCGGCGTGCTGCTACTGACCAATGACGGTGAGTTGACCGCCCGCCTGCTTCACCCTCGCTACCACGTGGACAAGGAATACATGGTCACCGTGCTGGGCGTGGTGTCCGACGCAACCGTTGCGCTGCTTCGCAAGGGGGTGGTGCTGGAGGACGGACCGACCGCGCCGGCAAACATCGACGTCGTGAAGTCTGGACGCTACGAGGGTCACATGGCCACCATGCTCCGCATAACCATCCACGAGGGCCGCAAACGGCAGGTGCGACGGATGCTGGAATCCGTGGGACACCGGGTGGTGGCGCTGCACCGCTCGAGCTTCGGCAATCTCACCGATGCTGGCTTGACTCCAGGACAGGTCCGGCCCTTGTCGGCCGCGGAGGTCGAGGAGTTGCGTCGCACCGCATTCGCTAGCTGACCTTCACTGCTCTATACTCTAGTGCTCGTCGCGCCGCCCCTAGGCCGTGGCCGGGCGGCGGTCACCTACTATCGGCGGAGCAGCGATGAGACTCAACCCGGTGCTGGAAAAACTCACCCCGTATCGCGCGGGCCCTCCCCTGGCGGAGGTGCGCTCCCGATACCAGCTCGACCGCCTGGCCATACTTTCCGCCAATGAAGTGCCCTGGGGACCTTTCCCTGAAGTCATCGAAGCCATGAAAGCGGAGCTCGAGGGGCTGAATCGCTACCCGGACGGGGCCTGCGACAAGCTGCGCTCCATCTTGGCGCAAAGCCGGCACGTGCCCGAGGAGTGCTTCGTATTTGGCAATGGCTCGTGCGAGTTGTTGATGCTGCTTGCCCAAGCCTTCCTCGGGCCCCAGCGTCACGTGATCTTTCCCCATCCATCGTTCGTGATGTACCGCACCATCGCGCTGGCCCACGAGGCGCCTTTCACAGCCGTGTCGCTCAGAGACCTGGACTACGATCTGGACGCCATGGTTGCGGCAGTGAGAGACGATACAAGCCTTCTTATCATATGCAATCCCAACAATCCCACCGGTAGCTACGTCGAGCCCGCGGCTCTACGTTCCTTTGTGCGCCGGGTCCCGCCTGGCGTTGTGGTGGTTCTCGATGAGGCCTATGGTGAGTTCGTCGCGCCGCCCCGTCATGAAGACTCCGCCACCTGGCTTGCCGATCACCCTAACCTTGTCATACTGCACACCTTCTCGAAGATCTTCGGGCTTGCCGGGCTCCGCGTCGGCTACGGAATGGCTCACCGGGAGATCGTGCAGGCGCTCGACAAGGTGCGCCAACCCTTCAACGTGGATTCCCTCGCTCAGGTAGCCGCCGCGGCATCGCTCCGCCAACCCGGCAGAATGCGGGAACGTAGGGAGTGGGTGGCGGCGGAAAGGGACCGGCTGGCGACCCGCCTGGGGGCCATCGGCGTGGCTTGCCACCCGAGTCAGGCGAACTTTCTTCTCGTGGATGTCACGCGTCTCGGCATACCGGGGCCGGAAGTAGCGCAGGCGCTGCTCGAACGAGGGATCCTGACACGGTCTGGGTACGCGATGGATTGCCCGGGGTGGATTCGGGTTACGATAGGTGAAGTGGGGGAGGGGGATCTGTTCCTCTCGGCGATGGCCGAGTTGCGTGAGGCCGGATCGGGAACGGCCGGTTCGCACGTGGTAGGTGGATTGACTGCAGAGGCGTTAAGCCCGGAGAGCTGACATGGAAGCTGCAAGCACAGAGATGATGATCGTCATGGAGGAAGGCGCCACGTCGGAGGACGTCCAGCGCATCCTCGAGTTGCTCGAAACCGCCGGCGCGCGCGGTCACGTGTCCAACGGTGACGTCGTTACCGTGATCGGGGTGATGGGAGAACGGGACGTGGTGGCCGGATTGCCGCTCGAAGCCTACCCCGGCGTCGCTCAAGTGCTCCCCATCTTGAGGCCCTACAAGCTGGTAAGCCGGGAGTTCCGTCACACCGACACCGTGATCACCGTGGGCGGGACGAGTCTCGGTGGCGGTCACGTGGCCCTTATCGCCGGTCCGTGCTCGGTGGAGAGCCGCGAGCAGCTGTTGGAGGCCGCCTTTGCCGCCAAGGAGTCAGGCGCCACCATGTTGCGTGGCGGCGCCTACAAGCCCCGCACATCCCCCTACGCCTTCCAGGGGCTGGGTGAGGAGGCACTGGAGATATTAGCCGAGGCCAGAGAGCTGACAGGCCTGCCCATCGTCACCGAACTCATGGACCCCCGGCAACTCGAACCGGTGGCGAAGTACTCGGACATCATTCAGATCGGGGCCCGGAACATGCAGAACTTCCAGCTGCTCTCGGCGGTGGGGGAGGTCGACCGCCCCATTCTTCTCAAGCGCGGGCTCGCGGCCACCATCGAGGAGTTACTGATGGCGGCCGAATACATCGTGAAGGAAGGCAACGACAACGTGATCCTGTGCGAGCGGGGTATTCGCACCTTCGAGACCGCCACGCGCAATACCCTGGATATCTCCGCCATCCCGATCATCAAGCAACGCAGTCACCTGCCAGTGGTGGTCGATCCGAGTCATGCCGCGGGAAAGGTGGACTTGGTGGAGCCGCTCTCCCTTGCAGCGGTGGTCGCGGGCGCCGACGGGCTGATGATCGAGATGCACCCCACGCCCGAGACGGCTTTGTCCGACGGAGCCCAGTCTCTCGATCCGGCGCAGTTCGCTAAAGTGGCCGCGAGGATCAAAGACGTGATCGCCTGGGCCGGCAAGACCCTGGGCTAGCGCCATGCCTGAGCCTCGGACACATAGCGGCATTCACCGTCTCGCCATCATCGGCGTGGGCATGATGGGCGGGAGCCTAGCCCTCGCCGCCCAGAGCCTAGCGGCGGTGGATGAGGTTGTGGGCTTCGACACCGACCCCGCGGCTTTGGACGAGGCCCTGCAGATGGGGATCATCGGCGAAGCTGCGTCCAGCGCTGCCGAGGCCGCGGCCTATTCGGACCTGGTAGTGGTATCCACCCCGGTGCGCAGCATCCCGGCGTTGGTGGAGGAGTGCGCGGCCGCCGAACCTCGGCCGCGCCTGATATCCGACATGGGGAGCACCAAGTCCGTCATCATGTCCGCCCTGTCGCCGTTGGCGAAGTCGCTATTCATCGGCGGGCACCCGATGTGCGGCGGGGCCGCATCGGGCGCGCGCTACGCGCGCGCCGACCTTTTCGACAAGGCGCCCTACTTCTTGTGCACGACCGGAGCAGCCTTCCCGAAGCTCTACGCCATGCTCCAGAGCTTCGTCCTCGACCTTGGGGCCCGTCCGACCCATATCGACCCGGCGGCTCACGATCAGATCATGGCCGTCATCAGCCACCTGCCGCATGTTCTTGCCAACGCGCTCATGACGCACGCGGGCGGCTTCACGGCGGGCGGCAAGCGCGCTCTACAGTGGGTCGGCCCCAGCTTCACCGACCTCACCCGCGTTGCCGGCTCCAATCCTCCCATGTGGCGTGACATCTTCGTCGAGAACCGGGAGGCGCTGGCCGAATCTCTGCGGGCCATATCCGCGGATCTTGACAGCTTCGCCCAACACCTCCAGCAGGGTGACGAAGGCGGCGTGGAGGAGGCCATAGATCAGGCGGCCGTTTACCGCGAGCAGATGCTGCAACTCGCCGACCTGACTCCGGAGACACTCCACACGGTCACGGTCCGGGTGCCGGACGTTCCCGGGTCGATCTCGCGGGTCATGGCGGCTCTCGGCGAGGCGGGCATCAACGTGGAGGACCTCACGCTGCACCACATGAGCCGTAGCGTCGGCGGCGACCTGGTGCTCTTCATCGACAAGGAGGAAGTCGCGGAGACGGCGGGTACTCTGCTCAGCAGTCTTGGCTACCCGTCCCGCGTGAGCCTCATGGGGGATGGCGGTGAGTGATCCGGGGCGCGGGATGCGCTTCCTTCGAGCGGTGAATGGGTTGCGCGGCACCGTGACAGTCCCGGGCGACAAGTCGATCACGCACCGGGCGTTGCTGCTCGGAGCGGTCAACGACGGCCCTGTGAAGGTGAGCGGTTTTCTTCGTTCGGCGGACACGCTGGCTACCCTCGGGGCCGTGCGCGCGCTGGGCGTCCTCGTGGAGGAAGAGGACGACAAGACCTTATCGGTCCGAGGATCTGGCTGGCAGGGGTTGCACGAGCCCGAGGACGTCATAGATGTGGCCAACTCGGGTACCCTCATACGCCTCCTGCCGGGGCTGGTCGCCTCGCGCGAGTTCCTGTGCGTGCTGACCGGCGACGCGAGCATCCGGCGGCGGCCGATGGCACGCGTCCTAGCCCCGCTTGCAGCTATGGGAGCGACGGTTTCCGGCCGTCGCGGCGACACCTTGCCTCCCTTCAGCATCAGGGGTGGGCAATTGCGAGGGCTTACGCACACGCTGCCGATCGCCTCCGCGCAGGTGAAGTCCTGCATCATCTTGGCGGCGCTTCGCGCCGACGGGGAGACAAGCGTGGCGGAACCGGGGGCCTCTCGCGACCACACCGAGCGCATGGTGCGCTACGCGGGGGGGCGGGTGGAGCGTGAGGGCGATCCGCGAGGGCCCGGGGTGATAAGGGTGTGGCCGGCGGATAAGTTGAGTTTGGGGAGTGTCTCCGTGCCGGGGGATATCAGCTCCGCGGCATTCCTTCTGGTGGCGGCTTTGCTCGTGCCCTCTTCTGAGGTCTCGGTGACGGGGGTCGGTCTCAATCCCACCCGTACAGGTCTCCTTGGAGTGCTGGGGCGCATGGGCGCCGCGCTGGAGGTGAAGCCGGGGCAGACGCTGGGCCCCGAACCTTCGGGAACGGTAACCGCCCGGTCGAGCGACCTGACGGCCACGGAGGTGGGTCCGGACGAGGTGCCGAGTCTCATCGACGAGTTGCCCCTGTTCCTTCTCGCTGCCGCGAAAGCCCGGGGGACCTCCCGTCTGCGTGGTGCCGGAGAACTCCGGGCCAAAGAGAGCGATAGACTGCAGGCCATGGCCGAGCTGTTGCGCGCGCTCGGGGCAGAGATAGTCGAGCACCCCGATGGCTTGGATGTGACGGGAAGCCCACGGGGCTGGAAGGGTGGTTCCATCCTTTCCTACGGCGACCATCGGCTCGCCATGGTAGGAGCCATCGCCGGCGCCGCGTCTCAAGACGGGGTACTTGTGGACGATCCCGGGTGCATGGGAGTCTCGTATCCAGGGTTCGTTCAGACCCTTGCGGAGCTGGGCGGATGATCATCGCCGTCGACGGACCTGCAGGGTCCGGGAAGAGCACTATCGCGAGAGAAGTGGCGCGGAGACTCGGCATGCGCTATTTGGACACGGGTGCGATGTACCGGACGGTCACGCTCCTTGCCCTCGAGGCCGGGCTGCTGCCCGATCGCGTCGCCGAAAGCGGCGCCTTGGCCGCCAGCATGCACCTGCGTCTGGAGGAGCGTGCCGACAATCTCACTCGTGTCTTCGTGGGAGACCGAGAGGTCACCGACGAGATCAGGGGCCGGTTGGTGTCGCAGAGCGTGTCCGCAGTATCCGCCGAGCCTTCCGTGAGGACCGTTCTCACGCGACGGCAGCGTGAAGAGGCCGCGAAAGGAGATGTTGTTCTCGAGGGCCGAGACATGGGTACCGTGGTGGTGCCCGATGCCGAGGTCAAGGTGTTTCTGACCGCATCGATCGAAGAGCGTGCGCGACGGCGCCGGGCCCAACTCCTGGAGCAGGGAGTGGATCAACCGTACGACCAACTGGTAGCGGACATCAGCGCGCGCGACGCCTACGATTC
>PMIZ01000376.1 GCA_003157225.1 Actinomycetota bacterium
GGCGAAGGTCTCCACGTTGTTGAGCACGCTGGGTTTGTCCCAGAGACCTTTGACCGCCGGGAACGGTGGACGGGGACGGGGCTCGCCGCGTTTGCCTTCGATGGAACGCATGAGGGCGGTCTCTTCGCCGCAAACGAAGGCGCCGGAGCCCATGCGGATCTCGAGGTCGAACTCGAAGTCGGTGCCCATGATGTTCTTGCCGAGCAGGCCGTATTCACGGGCTCGGTCGATGGCGTACTGCAGCCGCTCCACGGCCAGCGGGTATTCGGCCCGCAGGTAGACGAAGCCCTGCTTGGCGCCGATGGCGTAGGCGCCGATGGCCATGCCTTCGATTACGCTGTGCGGGTCACCCTCCAGGACCGCGCGGTCCATGAAGGCGCCGGGGTCACCCTCGTCGGCATTGCAGAGGATGTACTTGACGTCGGACTCGGTCTGCCGGGTGAACTTCCACTTGAGACCGGTGGAGAAGCCGGCTCCGCCGCGGCCACGCAGGCCGCTGCGCAGCACCTCGCTCACCACTTGGTCGGGAGTCATGTTGGTGAGCACCTTGGCCAGGGCCTGATAGCCCTCCCGGGCGATGTACTCCTCGATCTTGAGCGGGTCGATGATGCCGGAGTTCCGCAGGACTATCTTGACCTGCCGGTTGAAGAACTCCACGTCCTGCATCTCGGCGACGGTGCGGTCGGTGCCGGGGGCGTGGCTCACCAGACGGGTGACGACGCGGCCCTTCAGAAGGTGCTCGGAGACGATCTCCTTGACGTCATCGATCTTGACGTTCTGGTAGAACACCCCGTCGGGATAGATGAGTACCACCGGTCCCACCGCGCACGGGCCCAGGCAGCCTGTCTCGACGACCTGGTTTTGTTTGGCCAAGCCCAGGTCCTCGATCTCCTTGGTGAAGGCGGCGCTGACTTCGAGCGCGCCCGAAGCGATGCAGCCACCCCCTGTGCAGACGAGTACTTGATTCGTGATCTGATCCATTGCGCCCCTACTCCGATTTGATGAGGTAAGCGGACACGGGAGTGCCTCCTACCAGATGCGATTGAACTATCTCGTGCACCTTGTTGCGGCCTTCCAAGTGGCCGTAGTGGTACACGTTTCCGTCGGCGAACTGCACCGTCGCCATGGGCTCCATCTCGCAGAGGCCGGCGCAGCCGGACTGGTGGATGGTGACGTTGTCGAGTTTGGCGTCGGCGATCTCGCTGATGAAGTTCACGACCACCTCACGCGCACCTGCCGCTATGCCGCAGGTGCCCATGTGCACGGTGACCTTGACTTCCTTGGCCCCCGAGCGCAGGTCGATGCCCTCCTGGGCCTTCTTGGCCATGGCCAGGAGGTCGGACGGACTCTTGATCTTGTCGACCATGATCAATTGCTCCTTTCGCCGACTCCGGCCCCCACGGGTTCCGCCGTGGCATCGGAGGCGTACTGGACAAGGATGTCGTTGATGCGTGCCGGTTTGACCCGATGGTGGACGATGTCGTTCACGGTGATGACAGGAGCCAGACCGCAGGCGCCGAAGCAGCGCGCCACTTCCAGGGAGAACTCCCGGTCCTCGGTAGTCTCGCCCACGTCGATGCCCAACTGCTTCTTGAGGGACTCGAGGACGGCCATTCCGCCGCGGACGTAGCAGGCGGTGCCCAGGCACACCCGGATGAGGTTGCGCCCGCGCGGCACCGTGGAGAAGAAGGAATAGAAGCTGACAACCCCGGCGACCTCGCTGTAGGGCTTGTGCATCTTCTTCGCAATATTCTTGAGGGCCACCTCCGGCAGGAAGCCGAAGATGCCTTGTGCCAGCTGCAACACCGGGATGAGGGCGCCCGGCTTGTCTTTGTAGCTCTCGATCACCTCGTCCAGCCGGGCGAGAAGCTCCTCCTCCGAGGCCTCCTCGCACCCCTGGCAGGTGCCCTCTCGTTTCTCAGCTTCATTGGTCATACTCGCGGCTCCCTTGTTGGACATTGCTTCTGTCGTTCGGTCGGTGGTTTTCAGTGCACTCAGTCTTTCGGCCGCTTCCCCGGGCGGCGCATGTAAGAGAGGAGGGGAAAATCGATCGCCCGTCAAAGTGACGGTGAACGCCGTATCGGGATTGGTGGCCGCGGCCACCACGATGGTCATGGCTATATCGCCCAGAGGGGGGCGGTCGACGTGGTTCCAACGCATGAAGGCCTCTACACGGGCCCCGCCAAGGGTGGCGGACGGTCCTATCGCGAGGTCACCCTCCGCGGCCTGGGCCTCCGCCTTCAGCAGGCTGAGCCCAAGACCGGTCTTCTTGCCCGGTTTGGTGGTGTAGAAGGGGTCGAGGGTCTGCTCCGGCGTCGCCGAAAGGCCGCGGCCGTCGTCGTCAACGGTGAGCCGTAGCTGGTCGGAGCCCTCGTCGATGAAGACGCCTACGTCCACGTGCCTCGCCCCGGCGCGGGTAGAGTTCTCGAGCACTTCGAGCAGATACAGGGATAGGTCATGCACGGGCCACGCTCCTGTCGTCGGAGCCGGCGAAGGCCAGCGCGAGCTCGGAGAAGGAGGGCGCCGCCAAGCGCAGGTCGGTGTGCCCGGTTCCGATCTCTTCCAAGAAGTGACTGTCGGACGACCCCGTTACCGGCAGGCCGAGCGCCGCGAACTGGTCGAGCAGAGGCGAGCCCGCCGCCAGGTGGCGCGAGACCTCCACTCCGTCGAACCCAGCGTCTTCGGGGAAGAAGCCGAGCTGGGAAAACACGCTGAAGGCGCGCCGGTCGACGTGCGCCGCGATAGCGAGACCGCCCGCCTCGTGGATCAGCCGTATCGTCTCGTTCAAGTCGAGGGGAGCGGCGGTGGCCAGGGCGGCCGTCTCGCCGCCCACAAGGCGCCCATCCACCGACAGCAGCTGCTGCTCACCGAAGAAGGCGTAGTAATGGTCGTCGGCGGTGGGGAAAAGCGGGCGAAGCGTGGCCGCCACCCCCTCCGCGGCGGGGGCGTCGGGGAACAGTCCCAACACGTGGACCTCCTCCATCGACGTGATCTCCATCCCCGCGAGTACGGTGAGAGCGCCGCCCGCTGCCGCGGCCGCCTGCTGGACGGCCCCGATGTTGCCGGCGCTGTTGTGGTCTGAGATGGCGATCATGTCAAGCCTCGCTCCCAGGGCCGCGGCGACGATGGCCGGCGGCGTCATCTCTTCCGAGGCGCACGGCGAGAGCGCGGTGTGGATGTGAAGATCCGCACGGTAGGTCTTCAACGCGTGATGGTGCTCCGGTTGATGGTGCATAGCCGCTGGCTCGTTTCTCAAGCATGACTACTTTCGGTTCCTCTGGTCCTGGTGCTTCACGCGGCGTTCCCTCGCAGTCCCATCTGGTACAGCCGCCCCGCCAGCTCGAAGGTGTCGGCCTTCGAAGCGTAGAGCGACAGTCCCTCCTCCGCGGACCTCTCGACAACGTCGTCCTCAGGCCGCCGTCCGCAAGAGAAGATCACGGCGCGCAGACCGGCGTGGCTTGCGACGGCGATGACATTCAGATGTACCTGGAGCGTCACCAGGATGCCGCCTGTGGGTGCGTTGGCAAGGACGTCGCTCAACAGATCGGAGGCGTAGCCGCGCGTGATGTCGGCATCGGTGTTGGAGGGATCGCCGATGGTGAGTTCCTCGAGCTCCAGCACTTGCACCAGATCTTCAAGTCTCATCGCGCTAGGCCTCCTTGTCGGCGCCGCCGGTTACGGTGTATGGGCACAGCTCGACGCTGGCCCGCTGCATGACGACGTCTTCGGCCAGCGAGGCGCAGGTGGGCGCGCCGCAGGCGCCGCAGTCGCGTCCCGGCAAAGAGTGCAGGACCGTCTGCAACTGGGCCAGCTTCTGAATGGCCCGGCCCATGTCGGCGTCGAGCCGGATGCCCGGCCGGGCCGCGAACGGCCTGCGCCGGGCGACAGCAGTGGCAACGCCGTCCGGGGCCTCCGCCACGCCGCCGCGGCTCAGCCGGCGCGTGGCCACGTGGTAGTCCTCGGCCAGCAGAGGAGAGCCGAAGCAGCCGCCCTCGCAGGCGTAGGGATCGATCACGGTCAGGTCGTCGAGCAGCCCGTTCTCGAGGTCTTCGAGCACGGCCATGACATGCTGGATGCCGGTGACGGTGAGGATCTCATCCCGCTCCGGCTGCGCGCCCGTGGCCGCGGCGCCTGGCACCAGGCCGCCGGCCGCCGCGGCAGTTGCCGACGTTGAGGCCTTGCCGTTGCCGGCAGGTGTCGCTTCGCCGGCGCGGCCTTCGGCCGCGCCCGGCGCGCCACCCCCGGTGAGCTTCACCATCACGGCTTCACGCACCACCTCGGGCGCCAGGCATTCGGCCCGAGCCTCCGCGTGGGCCAGCAGCGCCGATCGCTGGCTCGGGCACGACACTACGTAGGCCACCCCGCGGTTTCCATAGGCGGCCTGGACGGCCTCCCAAGGAGAGTCGAACGGAGCGAGGTGCGGCACCAACGAGGGGAAGCGTAGTTCGATGAGGTTCACCACCGCCGGACACGATGGCACGATCAGTGGGGTCGCCGTCGCGGCGCCGCCGCCCTCGGCCGCCGCCTCACCGGCGACCGTCCGGGCCCTCGCCTCAGCAGCAGCCGCCTCGCGCAGCGCCTGTTCGAAAGGCGCCGAAGTGATCACGCCGGCGAAACCCAGCGACCGCAGCGCGGCGAGCACCTGGGCCGGCCCGTATTCCGCTCCGCAGCCCGCCAGCAGCGCGGGCGGCACCGCGAGCAACATTTCCTCTTTGTGTTCCAGGTCGCCCAGCGAGGTGATCTCCTCGCGGATGCCCAGCGCCTCGGTGGCGCAGGCGCCTATGCAGCCGGTGCACTCCACACAGAGGTGCTCCAACACAGCCGGCCGTCCTTCGCGCACCCGCATCGCCTGGGTGGGGCAGGCCGTGAGGCAAGCCCGGCAGTCACGGCAGCGGTCGGCCGAGGCATAGAGCGATGCCGCCTGGGGCAGCGCGTTCGCCCGAGTGGCTTCCGGCTTCAGGTTGACGGTGAAGCTCACCCGGGTACCTTCGCCCACACGAGAGGTGATGCGCAGCCGGTCGCTGTTGCGTTTGATGTTCGGCAGGCCCATGCCCGCCCCGAAACCAAGGGCGCGAGCCTCGGCGCCGGCAGTGGAAAACCCCTCCACCATCGCCTGTTCCACATCGGGGATGCCCGGTCCATCATCCAGCACGTTCACGTCTATCTGCGAATCCGACAGGCAGGCCTCCAGACGGCCGCCCACCGAGTGGATGACCACGTTCATCTCCGCCTCATAAGCGGCGATCATGGTCCGCCGGATAGCCTCGGCATCGGCGCCGATGCGCTTCAGATGCTCCTTGATGGAACGCGAAGCCGCTCCCGCCCGGCGGAAGTCATTGCTCGCGATACTGTATGAAACGAATTCCACTAACTCCGGCCGTCCGGGCCGTCGCTCGCCAGTATTTGATAGATGAGGCCGCAGGTCTCGAACACCCCCACAGGAGAGACCATCAGCGCCGTGCCGTTCTCAGCGGCCAGCTCGATGATCTCCGGGCCAGGGTCCACGCCGTCGACGAAGCAAATGCCCGGCACCTCCATGAGCTCCGCCACCCTCACCATCTGCATGTTTGCCAGGTTCGTCACCAGCAGCGTCGTGTCGGAGGCCTCGTTGAGGAGGTCGCTGACGCGGTCGCCGGCGTAAATGCGGGTGACCTCGTGGCCGTTCCCGACCCCGGGGGTGAGCACCCGGGCGCCGATCTTCTCGGCAAGCTCGTGCAGTTTCATGTGGGCCCCCGCAAGCAGTGTGTCTATGGTCTGGATGATGGGATCCATCGCCGCGTCTGAACCGTTCTCGACGACGCCCTCGACTCCGTTGTCGGCCGCCGTGACCACCTGATCCTGGCGCGCGAAGAAGGCGGCTGATTCAAGCGCTGAGGTGATATCCATGTGGTCCACGAACACGTCCTCGGGCACGCGCAGGGGGATAGCCGTGAAGTCCACCAGGCTGCGCACTCCCGCTCGCACCAGGGCATCGGCCGCGAGTTGGGCGGTCTCCGGCGGCACCGCCAGGATGGCGATGCGGATGCCCTTCTCCGCCACCACCCGCTCGAGGTCTTCCACTCTGTGCACCGCGCAGCCTTCCACGCTGGTTCCGATGAGCACCGGATCGGTGTCGAATCCAGCGGTGATGCGGAGCAGCGAACGGTGCCCGGCGGAGTGTGCCAGCACCGAGCGGCCCAGACGGCCGAGACCCACCAGGGCCACGTCTTGACGGCTGGTACCGTCCAGCAGATTCGAGATGGCATCGAGGCAGGTGTCCACCTGGTAACCGCGGTTGGGGCTGCCGGAGTAGCCGATGACCATGAAGTCCCGGCGGACCTGCGTCGCGCTCACGCCAGCCAGATGCGCCAGCTGGTGGGAGTAGATGTTGGTGGTGCCTGAGGCCCTCAGGTTGTCGAGAAGCCGCCGGTAGAGGCTGAGCCTTCCTACGGTCTTCCTGCTCACCACGGGTTTGGCAGGTGGTGCCACGGTAACTGTTCTTCCTGCGCTCGTTACATTGATAACACCGTTACGCTTTTCACAATTTACTCCTCAGGGACGCTGAGGTCAATGTACAATGGAGGTGTTCACCACCACGCGACAGGAGGAGCGATGAAACACACTATCTTCGGCATCCACATCTCGCACCGCGTCGAGAACGTCCCTGCCGTCCAGGCCACACTGACCAAATATGGCTGCAACATCCGCACTCGCCTGGGCATCCACGACGCCGACAGTACCAGTTGCTCGCCCAGCGGGGTGGTGCTTGTCGACGTCTTCGGTCCCGAGGCGGAGACCTTCTACGACGAACTGAAGGCTCTCAAGGGAGTGGATTTGCAAAGAATGGATTTCGCAGAATGATATCTGCTGAACGACTTCCCGGCCGCCATACCCGGCGGCCGGTCTGCGCCGTCCTACTGATCGCCATTTTCCTCGTGCTTGCGGCGGCGCTGCTCTCGCTTGCCGCCTGCGGGTCGTCCGGCTCCGGCGCCACCGTGTCCGGGGCGACGACCGCCGCGTCTGGGTCGTCGACGACCTCGGGCGGGGGCACGACCGCAAGCACCAGCCCGCCGATGACCCCTTCGTCCGGTCACCACCCAGACACCACCACCGCCGTGGCCAAGCTGCCCAAACTCACGTTGGTTGCGCCGCCCGGGCCCATGGCCATCCCACTTGCCTATATGGTGGTCAACAACAAGCTGGCCGACGTGGCCGACAAGGTCGACCTGGTCATCTGGGAGAACGCCGATCAGCTCAAGGCCATCGTGGCCGGCGGGCAGGGCGACTTCGTGACCGTGCCCTCCAACAGCTCGGCCATCTTCTACAACAAGGGCCTCAAGCTGAAGCTACTGGACATCTCGGTGTGGAATATCACCTACCTGGTGACCCGCGACGCCACCGCCGCCAGCTTCAAGGACATCAAGGGGCAGTCGCTCGTGGTGCCTTTCCAGGGCAGCGTGCCCGACGTGATGTTCCAGTTCATCGCCAAAAAGGACGGGCTCGATCCCACGAAGGACTTCAACCTGCGCTACGCCACCGATCCGACCCAGGCCGCGCAACTGCTCATCGCCGGCCAGGTCGACAACGCGGTGCTGAGCGAGGCGCTTTCCACTGCTGCCCTTCTGCAGACCAAGACTGCCGCCAAACCGCTCCGCAAAGCCCTTGCCTTCGACAAGGCCTGGGCGCAGGCGGCGGGCGCCGGCGCCACCAGCCCCATCGCGGGCACGGTAGCCACGGCAAGCATGCTCGATAAGCCGGAGGTCATCGCGGTCTTCCAGCGTGAATACCAAGCGGCGGTCGAGTGGATGCTCGCCAACCCCGAGGCGGCCGGCCAACTGGTTGAGACCAAGCTGCCGCAGTTGGGGCTGAAAGCGGCGGCCATGACCGCGTCGCTCAAGAGCATCACCTGGCAGTACACCCCGGCCGCCGAGGCCCGTCCAGGGTTGGAAGCGTTCTACACGGCGCTCTCGGAACTTTCGCCCCAGGTCATCGGCGGTAAGCTGCCGGACGATGGCTTCTACTACAAG
>PMIZ01000420.1 GCA_003157225.1 Actinomycetota bacterium
GACCAGTTCGGCAACCCGGTCCCGAATCAGAAAGTCAATTTCTTCAGCGGCTTCTACAGCGCGATTGGCGCCACGTGGGTCAATGCGCTGCTTGAAGGCGACGTCACCCAGCTGTTCGTGGGTAGCGAGTCTGCGATCACCGACGCCAACGGCAACGCGGCCGTGAATCTTCACGGCGCGACCAACGCCAAAGGCGAGTGGGGTGCTGAGCAGGTCTACGCCTACATCGATAGCGTGACCACGCCCAACAACCTTCCCGACGGCGTCCCCGGCGTTCTGGGCAGCGAGCTTGTCTCCAACCCCGCGGTGATCCAGTGGATCAAGATCGACAACTCCCTCGATCCGGGCGCGACGCAGACCCCGGCGTATATCCCGATCGTTCCGACCGACCTGCTCCAGGCCTACGCGGGCGATCAGAAGGTCACCGTCGATGGTGGCGCCTTGAAGAACTATGGGGCTGACCCGGTCGCGCCGTCCACCGGTTGGAATGGCATGACCCTCAAGATCTACACTAACCCGGGTGGCAACGTTCTGGGCGCCATTGGCAGCGGCACCTACGTGTCTATGGCCAACTCCCAGATCAGCACCAACACCACTACGTGGCCCGCAATGGGCGTAGGTTCACAGTTCTTCGTGAACGCCTCCACCAGCACCAACTATGACGGTGTGTGCAACTGGGTTTACGACCAAATACTACCGGCGGTTGTGGTGGCGGGACAGTAGTTCTTGTCAGCACAACATTAAGGTCCGGTTCATCCGGATCTGAGAGGGGGCCCGCTTCGGCGGGCCCCCTTTTTTCTGCCGCGAGACCGACTGGCGCGCCGGACACCGGCGCCGGTCGGCGGAGTCGGGAGAAACCCCCCACAGCCCGCGGGGTGACTTGGTCAATCCACGGTAGTCCTGGTAGACTTATTGTCCATGGAGCTCAGCCTCAAGAAGATCCTGGCCCTTCTTGTCCTCTCCGGCCTCTTGGTCGCCTTTATTTCGGGGGCCGCCCTGGGCTCCCCCCCCTGGTCGGACGCCTCCAGCAGTTGGTGGGTCAGCAGCTACGGCGTCACCGAGACGCAGGTGGCGACCGTGGCGGACGGATACCCCAACGGCACGTTCCGTCCCGGTCTGGCCGTGAATCGTGGCCAGTTCACCAAGATGGCCGTCAGCGGCCTTGGAGTGGGCACCGCCTCGCCGGCCGCGGCTACCTTCAAGGATGTCATCAAGAGCAACGCACTCTTCCCGTACGTGGAAGGTGCTCACGTCGCGGGCCTCATTGGTGGGATTCCCAGCAGTGGCGGACTGTATTTCAAGCCCGGTCTCAATATCACGAGGCAACAGGCTGACAGCATGCTGGGCCGCTATCTGTCGGCGCTCGAGATCGACGTGACGGGAGCCATTCACGGCGCCACAAATAACTTCGGCACTCTTGACCAGTGGTACAACGCCGAGGGGTCTTTTCAACTCAAAGCGTTTGACGACGCGGGCAAGGTGGGGAGCAGTCACAAAGCGGCCACCGCTTACCTGATATATCGGGACATCGTCAAAGGCTCGGGTGGCAAGCTGAGTCCTACCTCCACGCTCACGCGGGCGCAGGCCGCCGCCCTGGTGCTCCGGGTGAAGGCTGAAGCCGAGGCCATCAAGACGCCCCCGACGGCGCCCTCGAATCTTGCGGTGATCGCCACCGGCCCAGGGAAGACCGTCACCTTCAATAGCGGAACGCAGCAATACGTGGGGAACGACGAGACGCCCCAGGTCACAGGCGACACGCTGGCCGGCCGGCCCATCGCTATCTACGACAATTCGGTGAAGCTCGTCGAAGACAACAGCAACTCCGCCGGCAAGTTCTACACCGATGTCCTCTCAAGCTTGTCCGACGGAAGTCACAGTTTCACCGCCAAGGTCAAGAACGAGAATGGTCTGGTGTCGCCTGCGTCTGCCTCGGTCTCCTACGTGCTCGATACGGTCTTGCCCACGGTTTCGATAGTGCAGCCCACCGTTCTATCCGGGCAGACCACGGCACTCATAGGGTCGGTCAAACCCGACTTTACCGCGAGCGTCACCGACGAGCGGAGCGGCATCAAGCAAGTGGAGTTCCAGTGCTCGCTCAAGCAGGCCACCCCCTCCTGGCAGACCATATCCCTGGATACCGCGCCGGACTCCGGCACCAACATGAACGGCACCTATTCCGCGGTTTGGCCCAGCACCGGCACGCTTGGTGTGGGCTTGACCGACGGCACCTACGTATTCCGGGTGATCGCGACCGACAACGCCGGCAACCAGCGCATCTCGACCTCGCTCGAGGTGACGCTGGATACCGTCAAGCCCACCGTGACCATCACCGCGCCGGTGGCCGCTGGCATCTACTATACGGAGAACCCAAAGCCGACCTTCACCGCTACGGCGCAGGAAACCATAGGCGGCAGCGTTTCCAGCAGCCAGATCACCTCTGTCCAGTTCTACTACGCCACCTATGCGGATACCAACAAACCGACAACCTGGGACGGCTTCACTCTGATCTACAACGACACCACGCCCGATTGGGCCGCAAGCTACACTGCCCCACTATCCGAGGGTCACTACATCTTCGCGGCGCGGGCTACGGACGTGGTTGGCAACCAGAGCGCACTCTTGAGCGGCACCACCTACGCGGCGGGTGCTACGCAAGAAGTCGTTGTCGATTCGACGCCCCCCGTTCTCTCCGTGTCGGTGAACGGTCTGCCCGATGGTCACAGCATCCAGGCGAGCCAACCACCACCAGGCCCTCAACAGCATCTCACCATAACTTGGAACCTCAGGGACACCTCTCCGCCGGACAAGGTCGACATTGACTACACCTTGGACGCGCTTGCCACCAATCCAGTGTGGACAGAAGTCAAGCACGGTGCCGACAACACCGGCTCGTACGAGTGGACGGTGCCCGAGGTGACGGGTGACAAGCAGCACGTGGAGATCAGGATCCTCGCCACGGACAAAGCCGGCCCGCAGGTTGGCAACGTCTCGGGCCACACGACCGCGGCCATGTCGACCCAGTTCACCATCTACGATCTACCCGTGGCTGTCACCGGGATCAACGCCCAGGACCTCGATCTGGTTTACCCCGGGGTGGACGGCCGTGACTTCACGGTATCGTGGACGCCGTCTCTCTCCCCCGACATCGTCTCCCAAGCCATCTACGTCGTCCTGGCTTCGGAAACCAGCCTCAATCTGAGCGCCGAGTCACCGGTGGCGACCTTCACCGACAATACGACCTCTTCTTGGACCGGCACCGAATCGCTGACCACCGACAGCAGTCATGCGGCTCTGGCGCCTGGCAACTACAGGGTCTTCATCCTCGTCACCGACCTTACCGGACACACAGCATCGTGGCAGAGTGACCCGTTCACCGTGGCGGCACCTTAGCTGGTGAGGTATTTCGGCTGAGCAAGCACGCGCTCCATCGCATCGTTGCACTGGCCGGGGCCATCCTGATCGCCGTCGCGGCGCTGGTTGTGTTTCCGGGTGTTGCTCTCGCTGCCGCGGACTACAGCGCCCAGGAGTTGGCGGTAGTCGACCTCATCAACAACTACCGCATCAATAACGGGGTTGACCCACTACTCGTGTCGGACAAACTGTCCGATGCGTCCACCAAGCACAGCCATGACATGGCGAAGTACGACTTCTTCGGCCACTTCTCCGAATCATCGGATTGGTTCCCGCTCAACGCAAATCCGCACGTACGCGTTGTCCTGTGTGGCTATCCAGACAGCGCGTACGTCACCGAGAATATCGGGGCAGGGTACGACACCGCGTCTGGAGTGTTCGCTGGGTGGGAGCAGTCGCCAGGCCATAACGCCAACATGCTGGACCGCAACCTCAAGGTCATCGGTGTCGGCATGGAGTCGAGCTCCACGTCTCAGTACAAGACCTACTGGACAACCGACTTCGGCGACTTCGTCGATGGCACCGCGCACGAGAACGGGAAGCCTCCTCCTGCCGACGTCACGCCTCCCAGCGTGACCATCACCTCCCCCGCGGACGGTACGGACATCAAGGGCTCGATCACGGTCACCATGACTGCGTCCGACCTGGTGGGGGTGGTGCGCGTGGAGCTGTATGCCAATGACTCGTGGGTGGCCACCGACAACGAAAGCCCCTACGCCATCGTTTGGGATAGCTCCACGCTCAATCCTGGAACCTACGTGATGGAAGCCCGCGCCTACGACCCCGCCGGCAACATGGGGACTGCACGCATAACGATCCATGTAAGCAACGACAATCTGCCTTCTACAACCACGACCACCACGACGAGCACTACGACTACGAGCACCACCACGACAACGTCAACCAGCACCACTTCGACCAGCACTTCAACCACCAGCACTACAGTGCCGGCTGCGACCTTCCCTGACGTCCCGGCCGGCAGTACTTTCTACCGGCCGATCATGGCTCTGGCCGCGAACGGCGTCATGTCAGGATTCAGTGATGGGCTGTTCCGCCCGACCGCGCTCCTAACCCGGGCGCAGTTCACTAAGATCATCGTGCTGGCCCTCGGCAAGCACACGGCCGCGATCGACAATGCCGCTCATCCGACTTTTCACGACGTCCCCTACACGGGCGACGCCTACCCGTTTGACTTCGTGGAGGAGGCCGCCGGGCTCAAGATCATCACCGGCCATGGCGACCACATGTTCCTACCGGGTTCCAACGTCACACGGCTCCAGCTGGCCGTCATGTTGGTGCGCGCTGGGGGCGACGACCTAGCCGAACCGCCGGCCGGCTACTCCATCGCCTTCACAGACGTGCCGGCCTATGGGCGCGAGGCGGTCACGATAGCCCGCTACAACGGCATCCTGTCCGGCAGAAGCGGGGTCAGCTTCGATCCCGATAGCCCAGCCACCCGAGGAGAGGTGGCGAAGATGGTTTACGGACTGAGCAACGCAATGCGAAAGTAATACGCAGTTTCTGCCGATAGTCCGTTATGGACGTGTGTGCGCTGCATCATCGGCAAAGCCGGCTGCTCGTCGGCCGTCTGCGACCAGAAGGAGTGTCCATGAATACCACCTACAAGCGCCATTGTTTGGGGGGAATCGCCGCGGTCTTTTTGATCATCCTGGCCTTGGTTGCCGCCTTCGTGGTGGCGCCCGCGAGCAAAGCCGAAGCATCCATAGCGTCGGCCTCGTTGGCACCGGTCAACTCAGCCTTCTCGCAGTTCATCCAAGAGCGATTGTTCGACGCACCCTCGCGCACGATCGATGGCCGGGCGCTGGGGGGCATGCCCGCTTCTCTCGACCCGTCGGCCACTCGGGGGCTACAGGTTCCCGCAACGAGCCTAGCCTCGCTGCCGGCCACCTACGACCTGCGCAGTCTCGGCAGAGTCACGTCGGTGAAGAACCAAGGCCCCAACGGCACCTGCTGGTCGTTCGCCTCGTACGGTTCGCTCGAGTCCTCCCTGTTGACAGCAGAGACGCTGGACTTTTCTGAGGACAACCTGGTTCTCAATAGTGGGTTCTGGTCTGCCAGCAGCACTGCGTCGTCTCTCTATAACAACGGCGGGAACTTCACCATGTCCACTGCCTACCTTGTGCGGTGGGGCGGTCCGGTCTATGAGAGCGACGATGCCTACGGTGACGGCTACACCCCGGCCGGCCTAACCCCGCGCAAGCACGTTCAGGAGGTCGAGTGGATCCCGGCGCGCGCCTCGGCGCTCGACAACAACAACGTCAAGAATGCCGTGATGCTCTACGGTGGTGTATACGCGGCATTTCGCTTCGAAGGATCCTCCGCGGGCTCTTCCTACTACAAGGCCTCGACCGCGAGCTACTACTACAATGGCAGCAGCAGCTCGAACCACGCGGTCGTCATAGTCGGCTGGGACGACAACTACGCTGCCTCCAACTTCGCGACGACCCCCCCGGGTCCCGGCGCCTTCATTGTCAAGAACAGTTGGGGCACCTCGTGGGGCAGCGGCGGCTACTTCTATGTCTCCTACTACGACTCCTTGTTCGGCCGCTCCGACGAGATGGCGGCCTTCGACGATGCGGAGTCGACGACCAACTACACCGGTATCTATCAGTACGACCCGCTGGGCGTGGTTGGGACTGTCTCATATTCGAGCACCAGTGCGTGGTTCGCCAACATCTTCACCGCCCAGTCGACCTCCTCGGTTAGCGCTGTCGGCTTCTACACTCTTAGGCCCGGCGCGAGCTATCAGGTCTACACCGGCTCTAGCCTCGGGAGTCTGACGTTGCGGACAAGCGGCACACTGGCATATATGGGCTATCACACTGTGACGCTGCCTTCGCCGATGAGCATCACGAGCGGCCAGCGGTTCGTCGTGGCAGCAAAGATCGCCTATTCGTCCGGATCGTGCAGTGTTGCCCTCGAGTATCCCTACTCGACCTACTCCCCCCGCGCGACTGCCTCAACCGGCCAGAGCTACATCAGTTCCAACGGTGTCAGTTGGTCAGACGTGACGACAGCCGTTATCGCGAATGGCAACGTCTGTCTCAAGGCTTACACCGGCGGCAGTTCGACTCCGGGCTACGCGCTCACTGTCTCGGTGGGCACCGGTAGCGGCTCCGTCACCAAGAATCCCAACCTGGCCGTCTACCCGGCCGGCACCCAGGTTACCCTGACGCCTGTTCCTACCTCCGGCTACGCCTTCACAAGCTGGGGAGGCGACGTGAGCGGTAGCGCCAACCCGCTCACCGTCACCGTGAACTCCGCTATGAACATCACCGCCAACTTCACGGCGGTGCCTGGGACCACTCGCTACGAAGAGAACAACCCGCTACTGGTCTACAGTGGCAGTTGGACCACCGTGATCGATGGTTCCGCCTCGTTCGGTGCTTACAAGTACACGGGCTCGTCGGGTTCGACTGTGACGGCGACGTTCACCGGGACCGCGGTGACCTACATCTGCAGAACGGGTCCAGGTCTTGGCTCCGCCAGGATCACACTCGACGGCGTCTCCCAGTCGAGGAGTCTTTCCGCCGGGAGTGCTGTCTACCAGGTCAAGATCTGGAGCGCGACCGGCCTGGCTCCGGGTAGGCACGTGCTGACCATTCAGTGCGGCGGCAGTATCTTCAGTCGCTCTTCCATCAACGTGGACGCTCTCGAGATCACAGGCGGGAATCTGGTCTAGGGTTAGCAATCGCCTTGCATGGCCGTCGCGGCATCTACTGATCCCGCGACGGCTCCCCCGGTCTCAAGTGATGCGTCTGATATGTCGATGAATCCTCTGAAGTCCTCGATCGACGGAAAGCACCTGGGTCGAAATGCATATCATTCATAGGCCGCTCGCGAGGAGTTCCTTCCTGCTCGCCGCGATCATCGCCGTTGCCCTCCTTCTAGGGGCTGTGTTCACCGCCGAAGCCCACGCGGTCAGTTACTCGTCCGAAGAGACGGCCTTCCTGCAACTGCTCAACGAATATCGGGTAGGCCTCGGACTGCAGCCTTTGCTTGTCTCCGACAGTCTGTCGGAGACCGGCGACCGTCACGACTCGGACATGGGCAAGTACGGCTTCTTCGATCATTACACCAAGGCGTCCGACTGGTTCCCGGAAGGGGCCTCTCCCTGGGACCGGATGGCGAAGTGCGGGTACGACTACAGGACCTCCGAGGGCGAGAACATCGCGGCGAGTCTTCTCTACAGCGACGCGGAGGCGGTATTCGAGGCTTGGAAGAACTCGCCGTCCCATAATCACACGATGACCGATGCCGACTTCAAGGTGGTCGGCCTCTCGCTGGTGTACGTGCCCGGATCGGTCTACGGCTACTACTGGACCACGGACTTCGGAGGCTACGTCGACCCGACAGCGCACGCTCTCGGGGGATCTGGCACTGGGGGAGGAGGCATCTTCTCCGACGTGGGAAGCGGCACTCTCTATGCCCCTCAGATAGTCGCTCTGGCCAACAAGGGGATCGTCAGCGGCTACGGCGATGGCACCTTTGGCCCCTATAACACGGTGACCCGACAGCAGTTCACCAAGATGATCATACTGGCGTTGGGCTACGATGTTCCCCGAGTCTCCAGCACCGTCTTCATCGATGTCACTTCGGCGTCTGGCTCCGACGACCCTCTCTACCCGGTAAGCTACGTCGCTGCCTGCGCCGTCAGGGGGATCACCGCGGGCAAGACGAGTTACACCTTCGATCCCTACGGTGACATAACCCGGGCTCAACTCATTACCATGGTTGCCCGGGCAAAGGGTCTTCCCGAGCCTCCCGGCTCGTATCAACCCTCGTTCCCCAACTTCAGCGACGATCACTATCCTTGGGCCAGGAAGGCCGCGTATGCGGGACTGCTCGACGGCTTTGTCGGGATGGGGCCGAGCTTCGACTTCTCGGCCTGCGCGACTCGCGCGGAGGTTTGCCTGCTGCTGGCGTCGCTCGTGAAGTAGCCTTCGGACCAACGGACGCCGGGCCCGCCGTGAAAGGCGGGCCCGGCGTCTCTTCTTGCCGGAGCTGTTGGATTCCGGCTTAGTAAGCCGGCACGATCTTCACTGCGTCACAGCATACATACCCGTTCGTGCCAGTCGCGGAGATGGTGATGCTCCCCGCGCCTGTGCGATAGCCGGCCGCGAAGTAGTAGCTGCCGATGAGGTTCCAGGTGCCGCCGTTGTTCCGTTGATTGACTGAGGTCGAGAACGCACCATTGGCCGCGTTGACGGTCACCTTGGCCGCGGTCGCCCGGTTGGCCGCTGCCGCCCAACGCATGTAGACGTTGTAGCAGCCGGTGGCCGGGATCCGCGGCGTCCACCTCGCCCAGGCTGTGCTGGTCGTGGCAGCTCGGATCTGGAAGTCATCGCCGTAGTAGCCGGACGCTCCGGTGGAGCGGGTCCAGTTGCCGCCCACGTCGGTGCCGCCGACGCTCTTGGCCGTAGAGTTGTCGAGGATGATGGTGCTGCCTTCGAGCAAGGAAGCTCGTCTGCGGGGCAGGTAGCTACTGTTGAGGTAGTGGCTGGCTCTACGGAGCTTCTCGCCGGTGCCAGGGGCTTCATAAACGATGGGGGAGTTCCAGTCGTCGCCTCCGGCGTAGATGACCACGTGTCCTGAACTGCCGTTGTTGTAGACGAGGATGTCGCCTTCCTTGAGCAGGGTACGGCTGCTGAGCGCCGACCAGGGCCCTCGGCAGCTGTAGAACTCATAGGTGGTATACCGCGGGTAGATGCTGGCGTTGCTGCCATCTTCTTCCTGGTAGAGCATGGTGCGCGGAACTTGCCAGCATTTGAGCGCGAGGCCCGAGCAATCGGTGCCGTAACCGGTCCCGGAATCGGGCACCCAGCTCTCGCTCCCCCATGAGTAGGTCAGGCCGAGGGCCGACTCCGCCCGGGCCACGATCTCCGAGCGGGTCATGGCGGGTATGGCCTGAGCCGCGTCGACGGCTGGTCCGAAGAGCAGGCCGAGCGACCCGGCCAGCGCCGCGACTCCGCCCACCATCGCCGCTAAGCGTCGCGACCTGCGAAGCTCAAACCCTGTCGTCTTGATGCTCACCCGCTGTAACAGGTCTTCCAGGCGTTTCATGGCTGCACCCCTCGGGCCGCAGCGGAGACACTCGCGTTGGAAAACACGTGCACGAAGACAGAGTAGCCAAGCTCAGTGGCCACCGGCTGGAACACACGCCCGTCGGGCGCCACCGTATAGGGCTGACCCACGTACGCCGAGGACAGGTCGGCAAGCAGCAGAGAATCGCTCGTGCCCGCGGGGGACGTGGCTGCGCAAAAGCTCCCATCGTCGGCGAGGATGAACCTGGTGAGCAGTAGGTTGGCTGGCTCACTCGAGTCCGCGCCGTCCAGCAACCGTGCTCCTATGACTACGTTCCCACCGAGATCGCCGTCGACCGAGAGCAGACTCTCGACGCCCCGGCCGTCGGGCACCGGGAGGTCCAGATTGGAAGACCGCGAAACGACACCGGTCGTGCCGGCGACGTAGGATGTCACTATCGGCGCGCC
>PMIZ01000450.1 GCA_003157225.1 Actinomycetota bacterium
CTCGGTGTCTGCTACCTCGACCGCCACGATCTCCCGTTTGCCCTCGGGGTTTATCGCTAGCACCACCAGTATCCCCTGCGAGATCACCCGCCCGTTGATCCTCACCTTCTCGTAACGGGCATCCACAAGCAGGTAGGGGCGGTCGCCTTCAAGCGGCCTGGTCCTCCAGGACTCGACGCTTGAGTCCAGGTCTTTGGCGAGTTTTGAGACCAGCTGGCTCGAAAAGCTCTTTCCGCACAGCTTCTCGGTGATCGCTGCCACCTTGCGCGTGGAGACGCCCTNNCTTGTCGCTTCTCTGGTAGCGCTCGAACATCTGCGTGGAGAACGTGCCTTCGCGGTCCTGGGGGACGAGCAGGTTGAGGTCACCTACCGCGGTGGTGAGCGTGCGGGTCTTGTAGCCGTTGCGGTATCCGGTCCGCTCGCCGGTCCTCTCGTAGGGCTCTGCTCCCAGGTGGTCTGAGATCTCCACCTCGAGGGCCTGCTGGCAGATGAGCTCGAGCAATCCTCTCAGGGGATTGTCATCTGCTGTCGCCAGCACCTCTTGAATCGCCTCGTTCAACGGCATAGTCTTTTTCTTGGCCATCATGTCCCTCCTCTGATTTCGGTTTGGACGCCTCAATCTTGGAGGGCGATGGCCACCTTAGTCAAAACGGCTGCATCGCTTGGGGGTTTTTACAGAAGTTTAGGGGCACTGCCCAGCAAGCAGGAGCACGACATTCTTGGACTTTGTTGAATGAGGAAGAGGATAACGGATGCTTCCTTACGATTTAGTTTGAGTGACACGAAGGATTTCAGGCAATGGGCAACGCCAACAAACGCAGACAAGTTCATGCCGCCCGAATCGATCTCCGCTGACAACATATACATCGCCGAGAAGAGATGATGTGTCTGTCTGTCGTCGCACCGGTGGAAGTCTCTCCTCAACCTCAATACCTGTTAGATGATTGATGGAATGATTTAGGCTAGATACGCGATATGATGCTGCGATACAGGTGTGATCAGCGACACCTGTAAGAACCCAAGTCAAGATAGCTCTCTCCTGATACCACCTTCCGGTGGTTTTGCATGATGCGAATATCTTGCTTGGGAGGACGCCCGACCCGGTCCATGACCAAAGCGCTTCTCACCTCGTGACTACCTTCTCCCTACGGTTTCCCGGACCACTAAAACCTTCTGGTACGTTTCGGTTTCTAACCCATACACCTGTCTGAGACTCGAAGTCCCGTTACTACAGGAACCCGGCCTATGGAATAATCGGGCTTGTGTGATCCCGGGGCCTATCCAATTAGTGATACTCACACCTTCCTTTACGGAAGGTCTGGCATATGTCGCTTGAATGAGACTTCCCGGGACCACCCGGTCCGGTCGAAGGGAGATAAGTGTACCGCCACCGGTTGACCGAAGCGCTTTTAGCACCACGACACCGGCGGCATCCCCTCAAGAGGCGGTCAAGCCCTTGGACCTAGAAACATCTCGTCTGAATAATCTGTGCCATCTCTCCACATCGCGTTCATCATTGAAAGTATCTTTCGCTGGGTTGAAAGCCTTGCGTGGTCGTAGTCTCCGCAGTTCCTGTACGACCTTTTGAGAAAGATCTGTATCCCGTTGGTCTTCTTTGTCCTCATCGCGCCGTCGAACGCCTTCCTGGACAGGTCCTTCATCGCGCTTACACCGGCCTTGTCCAGGTACTGCCTTCCAAGTGAGACCCCGTCGCTGCTCCTGTTCACGATCCCCAGGCACGAGAACTTCCACAACCCCCTCTTGTTGAAGCGGTTCGGGTCGAGCACGTATGCCACGAACCTCGCGGCCAGCACCGGTCCAACTCCCGGGATCCTCTTGAAGTGCTCTATCACCGGAAAGTTGAGGGACATCCTCATCACCTGTGATCCTGCTTGTACCTTCTTCCTGGAGAGGTAATCGAGCAGGTCGTACTCCTGGACGAGGATCTCCTGCATGAACGGGTCCTTCAATCTACCAACGTGCTCGATCCTTCCCTCTGCGCCGTACACCCGCTTCCCTTCCGTAAACACCCCCTGGGCGCGGAACAATGCCTTTACCTGCACCATCTGCCTTGCCGCCCTCTTTGTCGCCTCCTCGTAGCGCTGCACAGATATCTTGAATGCGGCCATCTCCTCACGCGGGGTGTGGTAGATGGTGGCGAAGCTGTTGATCCTCAGGAGCTCAGACAGCTTATCCGCATCCACCTTGTCACTCTTGCTTTTTCCCTTTGCCACCCATGCGTTTCTCTTGGGATCGCAGACGATCACTTCCCGCGCATGGGGAAGCAGAGTTCTGTAGGCCCACCCGGCAAGCTCTCCTTCCTCGAACAGCACCCTCACGTCCTCCCCGTACCTCGTAACGCTCTCTACGAGGCTTTCGCGGCTGGTCCTGAATGTCAGCCTTTCAACGACCTCACCGTTTTCGCCTCTTGCGGCAACCGCCGTCACCTTTGACCCGACATCCATTCCAACATACACTGTTTCCACCGGACGCCTCCCTTCTCGGTCGATTTGCTATACATACCGAGTATATAGAGGGCGTCCGTTTCTTATCATTCCAATTAAAACTCCCGTCCGGCGACAATTGAAATTCCCGTTCCGGGCAGCGGGATAGACTAACCAAGTTCCTGTTTAAGGAGGGGGCTTGGATGGTCACGGACAGACAGGTGAGATTGCTTATGTCGCTGACAAAGACGGAGAAGACTTTCAAGGCCGCGGCCGCCAAGGCCGGCATGGACGAGAAGACCGCCCGCAAGTGGCGGGACTCAGGGGATCTGCCGAGCCAGATCCAGAAACAGCGATCGGGAAGAACCAGAGAAGACCCGTTCTCCGATGTCTGGGGCGACATCAGAGCCCTCTTGGAAGTGAACCCTGGCCTCGAGGCCAAGACGATCTTCGCACACCTGCAAGCTGAGTACCCTGGGAAATTCGCCGACGGGCAGCTGCGGACATTGCAGAGGCGCGTGAAGACCTGGAGGTGCACCGAGGGTCCGCCGCGTGAGGTCTTCTTCCCGCAGGACCACAAGCCCGGAAGGCTCGCAGAATCAGACTTCACCCACATGACCAGGCTCGGCGTAACGATACGCGGAGTGCCATTCAACCACCTGATCTTCCACTTCGTCCTGACCTTCTCGAGCTGGGAGACCGGCACCATCTGCTTTTCCGAGAGCTTCGAGTCTCTCGCCGAAGGTCTGCAGAACGCTCTCTGGGAACTGGGCGGCACGCCGGAGACGCATCGCACCGACCGGCTCTCGACTGCGGTCCACAAGGTGGAGAACCCCGAGGAGTTCACCAGGAGGTACCGGGGGTTGCTGGACCACTACGGGATCAAGCCTCACGCTACCAACCCGGCCTCCCCCAACGAGAACGGCGACGTGGAGAGCCTGCACAGAAACTTCAAGAGGGCCGTCGACCAGACGCTGATGATGCGCGGATCGCGCGACTTTGCCTACCGCGCCGACTACGAGGCCTTCCTCAAGGCCACCTTCACCCAGCTCAACGCCGGCAGGAGGGCACGATTCGAAGAGGAACTCAAGGTCTTGCACCGACTGCCCTTGAAGCGTCTGGAGTCCTTCACCCGCGAGACAGTCCGGGTGGGCCCGGGCTCGACGGTGCGCGTCAAGCACAACACCTACTCGGTCAACAGCCGCCTCATCGGCGAGTCGGTCGAGGCCAGGGTCTACATAGACTACATAGACATCTGGTACGCGCAGAAACGCGTCGAGAGACTGCCGCGCCTCAGGGGATCGGGAAAGCACTACATCAACTACCGCCACATCATCGACTGGCTGGTTCGAAAGCCCGGCGCCTTCGCCGACTACCGCTACCGTGAAGACCTGTTCCCCTCATCCACCTTCCGGATCGCCTACGACGTGCTCAAGAAGCGCTCGGAGGCAAGAGCCGACCGCGAGTACCTGAAGATCCTTTTCCTTGCTGCTCGGGAGACCGAGTCCGGGGTGGAGGCCGCTCTCGCCGCTCTCGTCGACAACGGCGGGCAGATCTCGGCCGAGGCCGTGGAGGAAACGCTCCTGAGCGCCGCCGTGCTCGAGTCCCCCAGGGAGATCATCGTCGCCGACGTCGACCTCTCTACCTACGATGCCCTCCTCGAGGAGGTGGGTGTCTGATGGCGACAAAGACAGAGGTCAACGCCCAGCTGACCGATCGCTTGAGGGAACTCCACCTGCCCGCGTTCCGCGACTGCTTCTCAGAGGAGGCCGAGCGGGCACGCAAGGCAACATCATCCTACGAGCGCTACCTGCTCGAGCTCGCCGAGCGCGAAGCAGAGGCAAGGCGACAACACAGGATCGAGCGCCTGCTCCGCCAATCGAAGCTGCCCCCGGGAAAGACGTTCGAGACGTTCGACCTCAAGCGCCTGCCGGCGCGTGTCGCCTCCCAGGTGAACGTGCTAGCCGAGGGTACGTTCCTGGGCAACGCGGAGAACGTCCTCGCCTTCGGCAATCCGGGCAGCGGCAAGACGCACCTCTTGAGTGCCATCGGCCACGAGCTGGTCTACCAGGGTCACCGGGTGCTGTTCGTTGCATGCAGCCTGTTGGTCCAGGACCTCCTCATTGCCAAGAGGGAGCTGCGCCTGGCCAAGGCCTTGAAGAAACTCTCGAAGTTCGAGGCTCTGGTGATCGACGACATCGGCTACGTACAGCACGATCGCGAAGAGATGGAAGTTCTCTTCACGCTTCTCGCGGATCGCTACGAGAGGACCAGCGTGATGCTCACCTCGAACCTGCCGTTCTCCAAGTGGGAGCTCATCTTCAAGGACCCGATGACCACCGCGGCCGCCATCGACCGCCTGGTCCACCACTCGGTGATACTGGAACTGAACCTCTCCAGCTACAGGCTGGAGCATTCAAAGGGAAAGAAGGCGAAGGCAGAAGGAAAGGGATAGGTGTTTGTGGTCATACAGAAGTGCACCATTTATGGTCAAGTGAAAATGCACCGAGCAAAGCAAGGTCGCCCACCCCTAGGGGTGGGGCAGGTAGGGAAGGAAAGGCAGCCATAGGAAAAGGGAATTTCAATTGTCGTTGTGGGGAAGAACTAGTTGACGCTGAGCACAGGTGTTACAAAGAGAATCACTGCGGGAGTTATTAAGCATAAAAACGCTCTCGAGGAAGTGGTGCGGGAGCTCGACCGCAGAGGGCCCAAAGTTTCCGAGGTCGCGCGCGTTCTGGGATGCGAGTACACGACCGCCTTGCGAAGCATGCCCCAACAGGAAGCCCGGATCACAACCCCTCAGTGCCCTTGACGGGCACTCTCAGTCAGATGGAATTATTATCGAAGGCCTGTCTCGGGCTGGGCATGACGTCGGCATTTGCTCCGACTTCT
>PMIZ01000137.1 GCA_003157225.1 Actinomycetota bacterium
CACGTGGTTGGAGGTGACCCCGTACTTGAAGCAGTGCGGTCCGCCGGCATTCTCGGCGACGTTGCCCCCAATGGACGAAGCCTTCAGGCTCGCGGGGTCGGGGACGTAGTAGTAGCCATGGGGCGCAAGCTCCGTGGAGACGTCGAACGTGAAGATGCCGGGCTGAACGACCACGCAACGGTTGGGGATGTCGATATCGAGCACATTGTTCATGCGGCCGGTCTCGATCACGACCCCCCCGAAGAGCGCCAGCGACCCGCCGTTGAGGTTGGTCCCGTAGCCTCGCGGCACAAACGGCACGCCCGCGCGGCCGAGGATCCTGACGACGGCCGACACTTCGTCCCTGGAGTGCACGAACACCACCGCGCCCGGAAGCGAGCGCTCCCCGTAAGCATCGTACTCGTAGGTCTGGAGATCCACGAGCCGATCCAGGACGTTCGCCGGTCCGACGACATCCCGGAGTTCCTTCACCAGTGATTGGTTCATCGAGAGGCCACTCCCCGAATTCGTGCGGTCAATCCTACCCCACGGAGGTGGCGGCGGCGAGGGCCGACTCGCGCCGGCGACGTCGGCGGGCACGGCCCTTGCTTGCCGAAAGCAGACAGGTATGGCACTGTGCTCGGACAGTCTGAAAGCGGAGGAGGCAGAGGGAGGCGTGGCGATGACAGTACGCCGATTCGAGGCCGGAGGCCGGCGATGAGTCGGACCGGCGCTACGGCGGCTGTCGTTCTGGCCGCGGGCAACTCGTCCCGGATGGGGACCACGAAAGCCCTGCTGCCGCTCGGCCAGATGTCGGCCCTCGAGCGAGTGGTTGGCTCCGTGCGCGAGGCGGGCGTGGAGCAGATCGTGGTGGTCACGGGGCACGATGCGGAGCGGCTGTCCCCGCTGCTGGAGCGACTCGGCGTCCGCCGGGCCCACAACGCGCGCCACGCCGCCGGCATGTTCTCCTCGGTGCAGGCGGGAGTAGGCGCGTTGACGCCTGACGTACGGGCTTTCTTCATCCTGCCGGTGGACTGCGCCTTGGTGCGCCCCGAGGTGCTGCGGGTCCTCAACACCCGCTATCGCGAAGCGGAGAACGCCAGATCGAGGGGGGCGTCGGCCGCCGCCACGCCGATCCTCTACCCCACCTGCCTCGGGCGGCGAGGCCACCCGCCCCTCATCTCCGGCGAGTTGCAGGGGGAGATCCTCACTGTCGACGAGACGGGTGACCTGCGCTTGTTGCTGGCACGCCATGCGGAGCACGAAGTCGAGGTGGAGGTGGAAGACCTCACCATTCTCCTGGACATGGACACGCAGGAGGACTACCGCAGACTGGTCAGATTCGCGGCGCATCTCGACGAGGCCGGCGGGGCCGCGATACCAGCATTGCCGGCCGCCCTGCAAAGTGACGACGCCCTCCATTTGCTCGCCCTCCTCGAGGCGCCGGCCGCGCTCGTGCAGCATTGCCGGACCGTCTCGGCCGTGGGCGTCGCGGTGGCGAAGGCCGTCAACATCCACCTGGCTGGGGCTGGTCTCGATGTCGAGTTGGTCCGGTCGGCGGGCTTGCTGCACGACCTGGCCAAGGGAACGCGCAAGCATGCGGTGGTCGCCCAGCGTCTGCTCGAAAGGCTCGGCCTTCGGCGCTTGGGCGAGGTGGTGGGCGCGCACATGGTGCTGCCCGAAGACGAACTGTCGACCCCCTTCTTGACCGAGGCGCAGCTCATCTACCTTGCCGACAAGTTGGTGGCCGGCGACCGGGTGACAGACCTCGAGGAGAGGACCGCGCGGGCGCTGCTCGCCTACGCCGACGGCGGCGCGGCCTCCTCCCGGAGCGTGGAGTTGAGGATGGAGGCGGCTCGAGTCATAGCCGAGCGGGTGGAGCAGGCTACAGGACAGGGGCTCGAAGCCATACTCGTCGCGATGGGCCCGTCCGCTTGAGCGTATCCTTGGGCGGCGTGCGTGAGCACAAGATGGGAGGCCGGAGCCCGTGGGGATCATGACCGGAAAGACCTGTGTCGTAACTGGGGGTGCAGGCAGCATCGGTTTGGCAAGCGCTTCGCTTCTTCATCAGGAAGGTGCGAGAGTGATGCTGGTCGACAGGAACGCTAAGGGTCTGGAAGAGGCGGCTGCGAACCTGATCGCCAGGGCCGCGGCGGCAGACGGCGAAAGCGGCTCGAGGTGCGGGGAAGCCCCCTCCGAACCGGCCGCCGAGCGGGTGGCCACGGTCGTAGCCAACGTCGCCGACACCGAAGACACCAAGCGCTACCTCGGCGAAACGGTGCGTCGTTGGGGAAAGATCGACGTCATCTTCAGCCACGCAGGCATCTCTGGGGCGCTCGAGCCGGTCACCGAGTATCCGGAGGACGACTTCGACGCGGTGATGGCCGTCAACGTCCGCGGCTCGTTCCTGGCCTGCAAGTATGGCTTGCCGCTGATGAACGACGGGGGCAGTATCATCATCACGTCGAGCATCATGGGCGTCACGGGCGGCCCGCTCAACGTCGCCTATGCCACTTCCAAGCACGCGGTCATCGGCTTGGCGCGGGTGGTTGCCAAGGAGGCGGCGGCAAGGCGCATCCGAGTGAACGTGCTGGCTCCCGGCCCCACCGCCAACACGTTTCAGGCGGCCATCGAAGAGAAGTTCACCAAGATCATCGGACAAGACGGCACGAAGATGCTCGAGACTATGATCCCGTTGGGGCGTCACGCAAAGGCGGAAGAGATAGCTCAGATGGTCCTCTTCCTGGCATCCGACCGCAGCAGTTTCTCCACGGGCGGTGTCTTCATGGCCGACGGAGGCATGAGCGCCTGAGCTCATCGGCCGGCCCGCCGCACCCAAGTGGACGGCGCGCACCGAACCCTAGGAGTGGCCGGAGTGGATCGCCGGCAGGTACGATCTGAAGGTCCCCCGGCGTGCCGAACCCGCGATGACACCGGCCTGGTAGGCCGCGTGCTCGGCCACGTACAGGGCGAGATAGGTGGGGTAGTCGAGTCGGGGCTTGCGGGTGACGTAGTCCACCCCACCGGCATAGACGATGGCAGCGCTGCCAAGCAGGCGAGCGCCCGGGGCAAAGAGACCGGCCGCCGCCAGCGGTCCGAGGTAGTAGCGCACCAGGTGGAAGTACACGAAGTACACCATGGAAAGATGACCGCGCGCCACCGACAACCACACCCGCTCCGCCGGAAGCGACACCCCGCTACGACGCAGCCGGCTCAAGCGCGCGGCCCCGTCCCAAAGTACGGGGACCAGGCAAGCGGGAAGCAGCGCGGGTTGGAGCCCGGCCAGCGCGGCCGACAACAACGAGGCAGTGGCGGTAGGCGCGGGGGCCAGCGGGAAACGCTTGCGTTTGTCGGGGTGCAGTGAGTGAAGCGTGGCTTCCGAGGTGCCATACTGAGCCCGCCGCCGGAGCATCGCCCCCAGCCCCTCGAGATGCTTGTGCCGCACCACGCCTTCGGGAGCGTAGACCAGGTAGTAGTCGCGAGCGCGAAGCCTCCAGCAGAAATCGACGTCCTCGCCCACCAGTAGATCCTCGCGCAAACCGCCAAGTTCGCGGTAGACGGGGGCGCGCACCAGCAAGTTGCACGTGGGCACGTAGAAGCTGCTCGACCCTCGCGCCTCCAATATCAAGTGCGAGCCCATGTCGAGAGGAGAGGCCACCTCCTCGTAGCGCGCCATCCGGGACTCGGTGTAGTAGCCCACGGTGCGCCCACCGACGGCGCCCACCCGGTCCCACGAGAGATACGGGGTGAGTTCCCGCAGCCAAGCCGCGCCGGCCACGCAGTCGCTGTCGATGAAGGCCAGGATCTCGCCCGAGGCCTCTCGGGCTGCACGGTTGCGCGCATACGCCGGGCCCTGGTTGGCCTCGTTGACGAGCAGGCGCGCGCCATGGGCCGAGGCCACCGCTGCGACCGCCGCGGGGTCGAGAGACCCATCATCTACCACGATGACCTCGCGGCGATCGACGGGATAGTCCAGCCGGTCCAGCGCCGTGAGACACTCGGCCAGCGCGGGTGCGCGGTCGCGGGTGGGCACGATGATCGTCATGGTGGGAAAGTGATCCGACCCCGTCGCCTGGCGCCGCACCTCGAGGATGCCGCGCCGCCGGAACCTCTCACACAGACCGAAGATCCGGTCCTCATCGACGCCGAGTTTGCTCGCCAGGGCAGTGACGGTGGACCCCTCCGCGGTCAGCCGGAGTAGCCGGGCAGCGGCCTGGTTGACCGTCAGGACGGTGAGCGGCGTTTCGCAGACCACCCGCCAGCCGGCGTCGCCGGCCGGCTGCAGCCGTACATTCTCGCGCAGCTCGTACTCGAGCGGAATCACTCGCTGCCGGAAGTGCCCGGGCGAAGATGATCGAGCCAGCCCTCGTCTCGGAGCGTGGCGAAAATCTCTTCGACGATCCTTTCCGCGGGTTGCCGGACGACGCGGCCCTCACGCCGCTTCACCGAGCCCTGCACCAACTTGAGGATGCGGTCGAACGCCGGCAGAGTGGGGTCGGGCGCAACGAGGGGATGGAGCCGGGGCCGCGGCGGACCCGGCAGGCCGTATTTCAGCACGTGTTCGGTCTGTCGCAGTCGCTCGGGCGGGACTCCGAGATCGGCCAGGTCCCATACCGGCACCACGCAGGCCTGCGCGGCAAGCAGGGCAACAGCCGAAGCGGGACTGGGCACCGTCTCACCGGGCGACGAGCCCGCGGAGACGGTGACGACGGCGGGAAGCGGCACCTCCACCCTTTCCTTGAAGCCCCGATCGAGAGCGCGGGTGACCTGGAGGGAACCCGCGCCGGCCTCGCCATGGGCGAGGCTGATGGCGGCCGCCTGGGTCACGCAGGGCACGCCGAGGTGCTGGGCCAGCAGCACGCCGAGCTGGCCGCCGGCGTCAAGGACGCCCGCGGCCCCGGCGAGCACGAGGTCGAACCCGGCCGCCTGCACTGCGGAGGCGAGCGCCACGGCTTTGCCCGGGGCCTGCGTCCCGCTCAACTCCTCGTCCCAAACGCGGACTGCCCGGTCGGCGCCGCGAGCTATCAGCCGGCGAAGCCTGGACTCTGCGCCCGCCGGTCCCAGATGTAAGGCCGTCACGTCCACGTCCGAGCGACCGATCTTGAGTTTCAAGGCAAGCTCGAAGGCGGCCGAGCTTGCCGGGTCGATCTCCCGGACAAGCCATTCCTCCCGGACGCGACCGCTTCGCGGGTCGCGGTCCGGCGGCACCCGCACGTCGGCACCCACTTCCATCAAGACGAGCACCCTCACAGTGACGCTCCCCGCTCGTGACCCGGCCGCTGATAGTCTGCGCGGTGGCAGCGGCCATCCGCGCGAAGGCCGCCCGAAGCCGGCTTGAGAGGCTGGCTACGTGAGCCGGAAGCGGACACCGTATCCTCCCTCCGGGTAGTTCCAGTCAAGGGCCCCCGGGTCGCACACCAGCAGGCAGGTGCCGCACTCGAGGCAGGCCTCGTAGGCGAACTCCACCCGGCCGCGCTCCTCGCTGTAGGTGTAGCACCGGGCAGGGCAGCTGAAGGTGCAGGCGCGGTGCGTGCACCCTTGGCACACCTCCTGGTTCATCCGGATGTGGGCCTCTGGATGGATGCGGTAGCTCACAAGGTCGAAAAGCTCGTCAACGATCACAGGTAGCCCCTCCCCCCTTCGTACGCGTCGGCGATGAGATGCCGGGCGGAGATACGCCCCCTGAGGGCCCGGAGGCCCACTCGGGCGATCTTACGTCTCGGAGTCCCGTCGGAGCGGTAGATGTCCTCCATGAGAGCGCTCACCACCTGCGGATAGGCGGTGAACAGCCGGTCGTGATGCATGAAACCGATTGCCTGCCCGAAGGTCTTGAGGTCCCGCAGCACGAAGCTGCGCTCGAGTTCCTTGCCGTACCTTGCCAGGCGGCGCGCCGAAAGGTCACCCGCGGCGAGAGCTTCGGCCCCTACCTGTGCGGCGATCAGTCCCGACGTCATCGCCAGGTTCATCCCTTCCTGAATGAGCCCGTTGGTGTAGCAGAGGCCGGCGGCGTCGCCGGCCACCAGCAGCCCGGCCATGGACCTGCGTGGGACCATCCGCAGGCCCGCTTCGGGCAACAGGTGGGCCGAGTACTCCACCAGACGCGCTCCGCGCAGCAGCGACGCTACCTCCGCCCCGGCGACGAAGCGCTCCAGCAGCTCATAGGGTGGGATGGCCCGCTCTTTGAGCGAATCCAGGTGTACGACCATCCCCACCGACAGGGTGTCCGTCTGGGTGTAGATGAAACCACCGCCGCGCACCCCTTCGCTGCAGCCCAGGAACTCCCTGGTGGTCCCTTCGCGGCCGACGAGTCCGAATCGCCGATCGATCTCCTCCTCCGAGAGCGAATAAAGGGCCCTCACGCCCAAGGCGACCTGGTCCGGCTTGAAGCCAGGGTGCAATCCCGCCTCCTTCGCCATAAGGGAGAGGGTGCCGTCGCAGGCCACCACCNNGTCACCCCCTGCGCGACCGCCTGCTCGGCGAACCAGCGGTCGAAGAGCGGCCGGAAGAGCGTGAATCCTGTTAGCGTCCGGTCGGAGGTCGAGCCGGCGCCCACCGAAGCCGCGTCGGAACCCGAGGCCGCCTGGAACACCAGGGAGGTGGACGAACCTTCGCCAAGGACCGAAAGCACCCGCTTTGTAACAGCCCGCTCCCATGGGGCGCGCTCCCAGAATCCGGGCACCAGTTGCTCGGCCGCCGGACAATAGGCCATCATCCCGCCGAACNNCCGGCCGGCCCGGCGCCGACGACGATGGCGTCGAAGGACGCAGCCCCGCGGGTCGCCGCGCTACTGGACATCGGAACCACCGCCCGCGGGCGCGTCGCGCCATGCCTTGATCTTGTCGATGAGCGACGGCAGGACCTCCTGGAGGTCGGCCACGTAGCCGACATCGGAGAACTGGAAGATGGGCGCCCTCGTATCGCGGTTGATCGAGAGAATGCGGTTGGCACTGCGCACTCCGGCTACATGGTGGGGCGAGCCCGAGATGCCGAGCGCTAGATACAGCTCCGGGGAGACCGTGCGGCCCGTCTGACCGATGAGCCGTTCTTTCGGCAGACGTCCGTCGTCCACCACTGGGCGGGTGGCCCCCACCGAGCCCTCGAGCAGGTCGGCCAACTCCTGAACGGTGGCGAGGAGCTTCTCGCTCGCGCCGCCCGATCCCGCGGCCACGATCCGTTTCGCGTGCACCAGATCCACCGAACGCGCATCCGGCGGCACGAGTTCCAGGTGCCGCGCGCGCGCTCCCAAGGAGGGGGCCGTCTCGAGCATCTCCGGGATAGGCAACGAGCTCAGCACGGAATCGGCCGGCGGCTCCAAGCCGGCCAGCGCCAGCGCGACCACCGCAGTGAACCCCCCTGCTACCTCGACCTCCTGTTCGAGCCAACCGCCATACACCAGCTTGACGAAGGCGATAGATTCTTCTCTGCCGACAGCGCCTTCGGAGTCGGAGGCGCCGCAAGCGGTCCGCCGCTCCGAGCGCACGTCGCCGCAGCCGAGAACCGCTCCCGAACCAAGCCGGTGGGCGACCATGGGCGCAAGCTGCCTCCCCACATCGGTATCCGCCAGCAGGATGACTCGCGGCCGCAGGGACGCTCCCGACCCTGCGAGGCCGTCCGCGATCGCTTCCAGACTCGATTTCGCCTGCGCGTTCCAGGTGATTGCCCGCGAGTTCACGCCGAGTTCACCAGCGAGGCGGGCGCCCTCGGCCAACAAGACGCGGCCGGTGGTCACCACAGCGGTCCCCTCCCCGGGCTCCACGGCCACCAACACGCAGCCGGCGACGCCCCGTGGGGTCGCCGAACCTCCCGCCTCCGGAGTCCTCGGCGTCATACCCGCTTGCCCGCCATATAGCCCTCGTGAATGGCCATGTCGACCCGGCGGGGGGCCACGCAGTCCCCCGCCCGCACGAGCTCCGGCACCTTGCCCTTCAAGGCCAGGTACAGACCGTCGGCTGCGTCGTTGCCCATGGCCGTCACCACGCTGTCATAGCCGGTGATGCTATCCCACACGTTCGAGTACACGTCGAAGCCATGCAGGTCGGTGCCCCTGATCTCCATGACGGCGAAGTCGGCAGTGAACGTTACCCCCTTCTGCAGCAGACGTTGCCGGGTGAGGTAGAGGTCTTGTGACGGGCCCAACTCCGAGCCCACGAACAGGCTCGACGTGACCACGTGCACCGTCTTGCCCAATTCCGCCAGGAACTCAGCTGTTGCGGTCGCCTGGTGATGCCCGTCGTAGTCGATGAGCAACACCTTCTGCCCCAGCTCGGCCTCGCCGCTCAACACCTGCCAGACGTTGAACACGTTCGGACCGTCGGCGCCGCTCACCGGGCGAGGTTTGGGACGGGAACCCGTCGCCACGATCACCGCGTCGGGCCGCTGCTCCAACACGAACTCTGGGGTGACCTCCACGCCCAGCTTCACCGGAACACCGAGGTTCGCGAGTTGCTTGCGCTCGTTCCGCACGATCACGCCGAACTCGTCGCGTCCGGCGCCCTTGGCCGCCAGCAGTACCTGGCCGCCCAACTCGTCGGCCTTCTCGTAGAGCGTCACGTCGTGCCCGCGAAGCGTCGCGATCTTCGCCGCCCACATGCCCGCCGGCCCTCCGCCCACCACCACCACCCGCTTCTTGCGCAGCGCCGGACGCAGGTGATGCTCGCCCTCCGTGGCCTCGGCGCCCGCCGAGGGGTTCTGAGCGCAGCCGATGGTCTTGTTGAGCCCCACCCTGCCGTAGCAGTTCTGGTTGCAGGCGATGCAGTAGCGGATCTCCTCGGTGCGCCCCTCGCGCGCCTTGATGGCGAAGTCCGGGTCGGCGATCTGGCCGCGCACCACGCCGATCATGTCGGCCTGGCCTTCGGACAAGATCCGCTCGGCCAACGCCGGGTCGTTGATACGCCCCGTCGCGAACACCGGCAGGGTGGCCACCTCTTTGATACCCGCCGCGAGCGGCACCGCGTAGCCGAGCGGCATGTGCATCGGCCCGCCCACCAGGTACAGGTTGTAGAAGGTGGCGAGCGTGAGGTTGAAGTAGTCGAGGTTCCCGGTAGCCTGTAACCGCTGGGCTATCTGCTTGGCGTCCTCGAGGGTGAGCCCGCCCGGGATGAGTTCGTCGGCACAGAGCCTGACCCCGAGGGTGAAGTCGGTACCCAGGGATTCACGGACGGCGGCGACGAGCTCGACGGCAAAGCGCAGCCGGTTTTCGAACTCCCCGCCGTACTCGTCGGTGCGGAAGTTGGTTAGCGGGGACATGAATTGCCTCGCCAGCGAGCTATGCCCGAACTGCAACTCCACCCCGTCGAACCCGCCCTCGCGTACGTGCACGGCCGAACGGGCGAAGTACTCGATCACCTCGCGGATGTCCTCCGGTTCCATGACCTTCGGCGTCTCCCGGTACATCACGTCCGGGATTGCCGACGGCGCCCACACCGGTAGCCGCGACAGACTGCCGCTGCACTGCTGCCCGTTGTGGTTCAGCTGCGCGAAGACGTGAGTGTCGTAGGCATGCACCGCCTGGGTCAGTCGCCTGTACCAGGGGATCACCTCCGGCTTGAAGGCCTCGATGAGGTGCTCGTACGCCCTGTCCGTGGGGTGCACCGACTGCTCCTCGGTGATGATGAGCCCAGTCCCGCCCCGGGCGCGCGCCGCCAGGTAGCTGATCAGCCGCTCGGTGGGCAGCCCCTCGTTCGCGAGGTTGGTGAGATGCGCCGAGAAGGAGATACGGTTGGCGACGGTCACCCGTCCGATTCGCAGTGGACTGAAGAGGTGAGGGAACTGCATAGCCTACGCTACCTCCTTGGTTGGCAGAACAGCGCGCAGACACTCGGGGTCGGGCAGACCTGTGGACCTCGTCAAGAAGTATCCCACCGCCGGACAGCCGCCGTGGCACACGTTGAAACGGTCACAATCACGGCAGCTCGCCACCTCCAGGTTGCGAAACCGCTCGAAAACAGGAGAGGCTTCGAAGATCACCGACAACGGCTGCTCGGTAACGTTGCCGGCGAGAAACTCCGGATCGCAGAGGAACGCGCACGGATAGACGCCACCGTTCGGAGCGACCGCACAGGTCATCTTGGCGGCGCCGCACATGTTGAGTCCCAGGGCTCGCCGGCTCTCGGGCGTGAGAGCGAAGAACGAGTCGCCGGTGAGAATCTCGGGATGGTCGCCGAGGAAGGTGGAGAGCTCCAGCAGTTGCTCCCGGCTCAACCGGTAGTCCTCCCAGGTGCCACATCCCGCGCCCGAAGGCCGGAAGCGCGAGAGACGCGTCTTCGCGTGGTACCGCTGCGCCAGCCGCTGGAAATCGGCCAGTTCGCCCGCGTTGAGACGGGTGACCACCATGTTCAAGCTGAGATCGGGATACCTTCGCTCCGACAGCAACTCGATGCCCGCCAGAATGCGCTCGAACGTCCCCGCGCCGCGGATGGCGTCGTTAGTCTCCGCATAGGCACCGTCAAGGCTCACCTGCAGGTAGACCGGCGCCATATCCAGCAGCTCATCTATGAGACAGTCGCTGAGCACTGTCCCGTTGGTGCTCACGCAGGTCGTGAGGCCGCGCAGGTGGGCGTAGTGGAGCACCGGGAGGAAGTCGGGGCGCAGGAAGGGTTCCCCTCCCCCGAAGTTGATCTGAAACACCTCCATGCCGGCCAGTTCGTCGATGAGCGCTCGGCATAGCGGCAGATCGAGCTCGCCGGGCCGAGCCGACCAAACGGGCGTCCCGCACTCGCTCACCGGCTCCCGCCCGCGCAGGTCCGCCGACAGGCAGTGACTGCACGAGAGATTGCAGGCCTCGGTGATCTCCCAGGTCACGTTCACCGGCGCTCGGAGGCGAGTGCTACTCAGTCTCGGCAGCAATGATCAACCCTTTGGCGAGCAGATTCTCGAGTAGTCGCGACACTGCCGTCCCGGGCCGCCGCTCACCCTCGCTAAGTCGAAGCACACGCCGGCCGCCGGTGAACGGCGGAGGCACCAAGCTCAGGCCCGAGCGTGCGAACGTCAGCTTGGTGGACCGTGTGTCGTAGAAGAGCAGCCCGAAGCTCTCTTTCCTAACACGCACCCAGTCCGGGACTAGGTATTCGGGCGTCGAAGTCGCCGGCTCAGTTCCGGGTCGTTCAATAGACACCGCAAATGCCGTCCACAGCCAGGTCTTCCACCTCGATCTCTTCGAGGATCGCCGGCTCGTCGGCAGAAGCAGCGCCGGGAACCTTCGCCAGCGCGTCGTCCTTATGGGCATCCATGATCTAGTGACCTCCGTCAGGAAAGCGGTTCAGCTTCTCAGTCCCACACGCAGACCCAGCGCCCACCAAGCTGGCGCCGTTCCATCTTCTCGGCGATTTCGTTCAACTGCTCGAGCTTGAACTTGCCCTCGATAATCTTGTCGATCTTCATGTCCTCGGTCATGGCGAGATCGCACAGTTTGGGGATATCGTCCTGCACGGTCACCGAGCCGTACAATCCGGTCAGGATGGACTTCTGCTGCAGGATCATGTAGGTAAAGGGCAATTTTGCCACCTGGTCCTGGCCCATGATCCCGAGAACCATGATCTTGCCCGCCATGGCCAGCGTCCACACCGCCTGTTCAATGGCGCCGGGGTCGCCGGAAGCCTCGAACGCATAGTCCAAGCCCCCACCGGTGAGTTCCTTGATGATGGGCACGGGATCGTCCTTGGAGCTGCAGATGAAGTGCGTGGCGCCCAGCTCCATGGCGATAGAACGGCGCGACTCCTCCAGATCGATGGCGATGAGCGGGTAGGCTTGACGCATCTTGGCCGCACGCAGCACGTTCTGACCAACGCCTCCCAGCCCCCACACGGCCACCTTGTCGCCCGGCAGCACACCCGCTAGTTTCGTCACCGAACTCCAACCGGTAGGTATGCAGCAGCTCATGAGACACGCCCATTCGAGAGGCACGTCTTTGCGGATCGGAACGAGACCGCCCTCCGGGACCACCGTATGGTCGGAGAAGCCCGACACGAAGTTGCCATGCAAGACGGTATTGCCCTTGGCATCCCTAAGGCGACTGGTGCCGTCGAGCATGGTGCCCGACACAAAGTGCGTGAAGTTGCCCGTGCACACGTTGCCCAAGCCACGCCGGCACTCGGGGCAGTGACCGCAGGGGATCATCCAGGTACCGACCACATGGTCGCCCACCTTGACCCGGGTCACGCCTTCGCCTACCTTCTCCACAACCCCGGCGCACTCGTGCCCCGCCACCAGCGGCAGAGCCATGGTGATGCGGCCCGTGATGTTGCTGAGGTCACTATGGCAATAACCGGTGTAGAGCCACTTGACCAGCGCCTCGCCGGCATGGGGATCATCGAGCTCCAGTTCCTCGAAGCTATAGGGCTTATTGACTTCGCGCAGCACCGCAGCTTTGATCTTCACGTGGTTCCCCTTCCGAACGAGCGCCGTGTTCCGGGCTAGATTACCATCGTGGCAGTCCGCGGGTGAGCCCTTTCGGCCAGGTGAACCGCGGGAGCAGAAGGCGACTCCCGCGCTTGCGCGACCGGCCGCCCTGGCGCGTCGTCGCTNNGAGAGAAGGACGCAGGAAGCGCGAATAGCAGCGCTATTGGCGCGACCGAGAACGCAGTATCGCGCCGGCCAGCGTGTCCTGGTGGCCGTGGCTTCGTTGTTCAGCAGCCTAGGCGGGTATCACCGGCAGCGAGGCCCGCGACTGATGGCAGCCGTCGCGGTATATCTTGTGAAGCGTGGTGGCGCTGTTGCAGACGTGCCACATGACGTCGTACGTCTCTATGTCGGTGGGAATGTCGATGCTCGAGATCTCCACCTTGATCTGCTTCCCGGCGAGGAACAGGTGCGACATGGGCCGGAGCTGCACCGTGTATTCGTAGATCTCCCCGGGTTTCGGCGGAACCTCTCTGGTGTGATCGTGGGCGATCTCCCAGGGCGTCGTCTTGGCCGGGTCGATCGCCCGGTGCGAAGCCTTGAGCCAGCCGGAGGCGAGCGGATAGATGGCGCCGGAGCCTTCCTCGCGCACCTCCACCCGGAACTTCGTGTCGGGCTGGTCGATGGAGGCGAAGAAGGTGATGCGCGGCGGCCCCGTCACCTGCAGGGCATGAGGCAGCGGCGCGCTGACGTAGCTCGCCCGGGCGCGTTCCTCGGTGACGTAGAGAGGCTGCTGCACGAACGCGTCGGGCTCGTCGTTGTAGTAGTCGGGCTGCATGGAGAGCCCGCCCAGGCTGTTGAAATAGAAGTCTGTCCATTGCGTGGTTTCGAGGGGCCACTGCTGCGCCGTCTGCCACTTCTCGGCCACCGTCGTGTGATAGCGCACCGGCGCCTCGTCCATGATGCCCGTCTCGATACCCTTGAGCCAGTAGTCGTACCAGCGCAACAGCTCGTCGTGGTGCGCCCTCCAGGGGCGCGTTCCCATGTCGGTGTAGAGCACCATCTTCTTAGGCACGTTCACCCGGTTGAACACGTTGATCTGCGGCTGCGAGAAGAAGCTGAAGAGCGGCCCGCCCACGTAGGTGGGCACGTTGATCTTGTCCAGCCGCTCCGAGACCGAGCGCTCGCGGTAGTACGGGCCGTCGAGCGGATTGAGCATGAAGTCGAACAGAATGGGGTTCTTCTCCGGATAGCGCAGGAGATGGACCAGGTAGGGATACTGCTTGAGGTCCGGGTCCGCGAGAGCTTTGTCCACGAGCTTCTTGAGCTCGTCCTTGGGCGTGTGCTCGATCATCCACGACTTGACGTTCTTGATGGCGTACCCGCAGCGCGCCGGATAGGTGCCGGTGTAGAGACCGTACAGGAAGATGTTGAAGACGCCGCCTTCATACTCGCCGTGGTTGTAGAGGTCGTCGCCGAAGATCTCCCAGGGAGCGATGCACTTGAGGTGTGGCGGCTGGTTGGCGGCGATGTGCAGTTGCATCGAGGAGAAGTAGCAGATGCCGGCCAGACCGACGTTGCCGTCGCACCACGGCTGCTGGGCCAACCACTCGACGATGTCGGCGCCGTCTTCGCCCTCGTGATGGGAGAACAGCCCGTCGTAGGCGCCCTCGGAGTCGCCGGTGCCTCTCAAGTCGCCGATGACGTAGACGTAGCCTCGTTTGGCATAGAAGCTTGGATCGCCGGACTCGATGGAGGCCTCAAAGCACGACTTGCCGAACGGCTGAGGCGGGGTCTCGAAGGTCTGTAGCGTCTTTCCGTAGGGCGACATCGCGAGCAGCGCCGGGAACTTACCCGGGGCGTCGGGACGGTAGATGTCGATAGCGAGCCCGACCCCGTCACGCGCCTTGACGAAGACGTTCTCCTCCAGTTTCATGCCGTATTGCGGCTGGGAGCAGGCCGACTTGTCCTGGTTGGTCATCCTCCACCTCTCTCGATTCGGCTGCCATCTCGTGCGGCGGGGAGCGCCGCCTTGGGAATCACTCCCCACTGAGTAAGCGTTCGCTCAGTGAGCGTCGCATGGACTATACTCACGACCGGCCGAACATGTCAACGCGAGGGAGAACGCATGTCGCGAGAGGTGTCACCGGGAGCCGCGCGTCCACGGCGCCTACCTCCCGACGAGAGACGGGCGCAGATCGTCGCGGCCGTGCTCGAAGTGGTTTCGAAGTTCGGGGTTCCCGGCGCCACCGTCTCGAGGATCGCGGCGACCGCGGGCGTTTCCGAGGGTGCGCTCTACGTCCACTTTGGCAGCCGCGACGACATGCTGGAAGCCGCGCTCGACCTCATCTTCTGCGAGATGGCGAGCCTTATCGAGTCCTCCGCAGGCAAGACAGCAGTAGAACGGCTCACCCACATCGCCGAGAACCACTCGCGGATGATGAAGACCGAACTCGACAGGTTCGCCAATCCTTGGATCGAGTTCGTGGCAGCCGGGCCACAGGTGGGCATCCGCGAGGCCGTTGCGAAGACGCAGAGCAAGGCCTTCGCCATGATGCACGAGATAGTGAGACGGGGCCAGGACGAGGGATGCATCCGCAAGGACCTGGACTCCCGGCGGCTCACCTGGCAGTTCTACACCATCCTCTGGGCCGAGAACGTCAGCTCGATGATGGGCCTCTCCGAGTACATCGACGACGGGCACTCTGCCTATTCGCTCGACCTCCTCTTACGAGAAGCGGCAACGTAGGCAGGGCACGAGTGCGGCCAACTCGCCATCTTCCGGTATTCGCCCTCGGCCTCCTCGCCCTCATCTGGGGCTACTCCTGGATCCCGGGCAAGTTGGGCGTGACCAACAGCAGCGCCTTTATCTTCGCCGCGCTCCGCACGTTCCCGGCCGGCGTTCTGATGCTCATCCTCTTGCCGCTGCTGGGCCGCTCCCTGCGGCCGCGAGGCGCCCTTCTCACCGCCGCGGTGGGAGTGCTGCAGGGCAGCGGCTTCGTAGGACTCATCTCGGCGGCGCTCGTGACCGGGGGCGCCGGACACACCGCTATGCTTGCCAACACCTGGCAGTTCTGGCTGCTCGTCATGGCCTGGTTGTTCCTGAGCGAACGACTGCGCGGGACGCAGTGGCTGTCCGTGGCCGTGGGCCTCTTGGGCTTGGTGCTCATCATCGAACCCTGGCAATTACGCGGGGTGCTGAGCAGCCTGCTGGCCTTGGGCGGGGCTCTCTGCTTCGGCGCCGGGGCGGTGGCGGCCAAAGTTCTGCGCCAACGACACCAGGTGGATCTGCTGTCGTTCACGGCCTGGCAGACCTTGTTCGGCTCCATTCCGTTGGTGGTCATCGCCTTTCTCGTGCCCGGCAACGGCATCCAGTGGAACGGCACGTTCATGTGGTCGCTAGCCTTCAGCGCCCTCATAGGTACGGCCGTGGGCTCCCTCCTCTGGCTCTACGTTCTGAACGCTCTGCCCGCGAACATCGCCGGTGTTGGCACCATAGGGACGCCCGTGATAGGGGTGCTGGCTTCCTTCCTGCAACTGCACGAGCACTTGACGCCCTACGAGATAGCAGGCATGGTGCTGGTGGTCGTGGCGCTCAGTCTGTTGGCGCTCGGAGGAGCGCGCCTGAGCCGGCGCGGGGATTCTGGGGGGTGTAGGACAGTCCGAGACGGGGTACCACATCACTGATGTGGAGTTGCCCTATCCGTAGCTTCCCCCGCCTCTTATCTTCCGCGGCGTGTCGTGGGTTGTAGCGAGCCCGGCGCCGAGCCGGTCAGCCTGCCCGCGGGGGAAAGTCGACAGCCGCGTTCGAAGTGGCTGCGCTTGGCTACCTCCCTCGTCGCCGCCGGTGCGCTCGGCTACGTGCTAGCGCACCTGAATGTGTCCGATCTGGCCGGCAGCATCTCGCGGATCACGTGGTGGCCCATAGTTCTGGCGATCGTGCTGCACAACATCCCCCGGCTCGTCCAGGCCTTTCGTTGGGCCTACCTGCTTCGCCCGGCCGTGGTGCGCCCCTTTCTCCTGCTCCATGCGCTCTTCATAGGCATCCTCATGAGCGGTATATTCCCATTATGTCCCAATGACTTGGTTCGGGGCATCATCGTCTCGCGACGAACCGGGATGGGTGTGGCACGGGTCTTCACCTCCCAGGCGATCGAACACGCTGCCGACGGCGTGGCCTTGGCGTTGCTGGTGGGTCTGACTATCCGCGGCCTCTCGGTTCCGGCCTACCTCGGCCACGCTCTCCTCGGACTCATAGCGCTGGTAGCCGTTGTGACCATGGTCGGCCTCGGCCTGACCTTGCAGCACCGACGGCTAGAGGCCTATCTCGCTCCCCGCCAGCCGACTGGACGAGCGGGCAGGTGGCTCAAGATGGCTTCTCTCGAGGTCCTGGCAGGAGCGAAAGCGGTGAAGGGCTGGACCATGCCGGTCTGCATCTCACTTGCGCTCGGCATGGTCGCCATGCAGGTGGTCTCCATGTGGCTCTTGCTCTACGCGTATCACCTTCATCTGTCCTTGATCCAGGCAGCCGCCCTGGTCGGCATCGTCACGGTGGGCACGCTCATCCCCAACGCGCCGGCGAGCGTCGGTCCCTGGCAGTTCTTCTGCGTCCTGGGGCTTGGACTCTTCGGGGTGCCCGCCGGTGAAGCGGCCGGCTTCAGCCTGGTGGCGTTCGCGATTTTCACCGTTCCAGCCCTACTTGGCGGCGTGATCGCCCTGGCGGTCTCCCCCATGTCCTGGGCCGATATGCGCCGGCGTCAGAGCCGGGTGCCGATCGAGGTTCGCGCAGACCTCCTGCCGCAACCACGGCAGCTACTGCTACCGCCTGCTCCCTGAGTCGCTTTGAAGGGGCTGTATCGCTTGGCCGCGGCGAGTCAGCGCGCGAGATTGGGCCGGAATGCCCGTGACCATGGTGAACCCGCCTCTAGCCGAACGTAGCCCTCAGACCGGCGCTGTCATGCTTCTCTCGCCGTTTTCTTCGGCCTCAGGGCTACGACAAAAGCGGCCACTAGCACGACAAAGCTGGCAACGATACAAAGGTAGATACCGACACCCAGCGATGCCGTCAAGAAGTCGCCGCCCTTGTCGTTGAAGCCCGAGAGCTGGTGTTTCAGCTCAACGTAGTAGTAAAGACTGAGAGCAAGAGCGACCGCTCCGACAACAAAGGGGGCCCATTTGAAACGGTCTCGTCCCGATGCCAGCGAGACAACCGAGGCGACGATGCCCAGAGCACCCAAGACCGTTAGGACCAGCGCCTCGTTGTTGGTCTTCTGCACGCCGGATACCGAGATGATCACCGCAGTCATCCACGGCAAGAACGGACCGATCACCAACGTCAGGGACGCCAAGATGTTCACGACGTGTCCGGTGAGCGACGCGCCGCCGGCAAGTTGAGTGACCGATGCGACGTAGGTCGAAGCCGGTGTCGGTGGTGTCGGTGGTTCTGGTGGTGCCAACGGGGCCCCGCAGGACGCGCAGAAGCGGACGCCCTCAGTGACTTGCGAACCGCAATTCCGACAGAATGCCATGACTCCCCCTCGTCCTTTCGCATCTCCCCCGAACTTCTCCCACTATAGGACAACGGCGGGACAAGGAAAGCCCCGCCGGCGAAGCCTACTAGCGTTTGAGAGAGCGCTCTTGGCCGGCGTGGCCGCGCCTCTGTCGGTGACTGCGGAACCTTGGTTGAGGAATGAGAAATGGCCCGGGGACGCCGTCCAGCCGGGCCGTTTTCTCGCTAGGACTCTTGATTGGCCGTCAAGAGGAGGGTGTCGCGACTATAGCCGAAGCCTCATAAGAGACTCATAAAGGCGCGGAAGCAGGCGGAGAGACTCAACCCCTGAATCTCCTGATTGCACTCGCGGCCGATCAGCACGCCTCTTCGAGCGCCTCCGCGAACTGGCTGTTGTAGAGGTCGTGGTAGAAGCCGCCGCGACGCAGGAGTTCCTGATGCGTCCCCTGCTCGACGATGGCCCCC
>PMIZ01000451.1 GCA_003157225.1 Actinomycetota bacterium
TCTTCGGGCGTTTTCCGACTTCGAGTACGAGTTCCAGATGGCCCAGCTCAACCGCAAACTGGACCCCGAACTGGAGACGATGTACCTTATGGCTTCGCCGGAGTATTCGTTCCTCAGCTCGAGCGGAGTAAAGGAGATCGCGAAGTTTGGCGGGTGCGTGAGCGACCTGGTTCCCGAAGTTGTCGACCGTCGTTTCGCCGAAATGTACCGAGTCGTGGAGGACTAAGGAATGGATGTTCTCGTTCTGATCGACNNCGCTGGATCGTCAAGGAACGCCAGGAGATGCTCCAAGAGGCCAAAGAGGAGTCTGAGCGCATCCTGACGGAGGGGCGGGAGGAAGCGCAGCGGCTGGCCAGCGAGCAAGAGATCGTGAAGAGGGCTCAGCGCCAGTCGGAAGAGATCATCCGGGAAGCCGAAGCCCGGGAGCGGGAGATCCGCCTGGGTGCAGAAGACTACGCCGACGAGATTCTCAAGACGCTCGAGACGAATCTGGAGAAGTTCCTGTCTGCCGTGCAGCGTGGGCGGGAGCGCCTCCAGACCGGGCAATCCGACGACGGCGCATAGAGCCCGCTCGGATTCCCCACGCGGGTCGCAATAGGCCGTGTTCCTCGACCTCAATGGACTGTCCCTCCGTGGGGGGGACCGCTTCGAGCAGACGTATGCCATCGATGTGGCGCCACTCACGATCGGGGGCGCTCGGCACGAGGTTCTCGTTCCCGGCGGAGTCGTCGTGACCGTGGACAAAGTGGCAGGCGGCTTTCTGGTGAACGTCTCGGCCGGCGCGAAGATCTACGGACCCTGCGCGCGGTGTTTGCGTGAAGTCGCGCTTGATGTCCGTGCCCAGCAGCAGGAGTTTGCGCCCACGGCCAAAGATGGATGGGAGGAGTCCGAACTCAGTCCGTTCATAGAAGATTTGGTGGTGGACGTTTTCGGACTGGCAAACGAGGCCATTGTGCTGGCGGTTCCCGCCCAGATCGTCTGCGCCCTCGAGTGCAAGGGGCTGTGCCCGCTATGCGGTCGAGACCTCAACGAAGGACCCTGCGGGTGCGCGTCCGAGGAGCCGCCCGGGCGCTGGGCCAAGCTGCGCGACCTGAAGCTGGATGACGAGAGAAGCTCTTGAAAAAACCCCGGTGATGGAGTAAAAACTACCGTTCCCCATTGGAATACAGAGAGGCGAATAATGGCCGTCCCCAAGAGAAAGACTTCCCGTCAGCGCAGAGACACTCGGCGCGCGACTCACGCGGGCACCGCTCCGACCGTCGGCGAGTGCCCGCATTGCCACAGCTTTCGGGCCCCGCACAAGGTATGCCCGAACTGCGGCATGTACAACGGCAGGCAAGTGGTGAAGGTCGAGGAGTGACAGAGGGGGCTGGGATCACATGCAGATCATCGTGCAAGAGGGAGAGGTTCTCGTCAGTCTAGTGTCGCCGATCCAGGCGCCGGACGAGAGCCTACGTACCAACACCGTGCACAGCGTGTCGGGGCTTGCCAAGGTCTACTACAGGGATCTCGAGATCATACGGGTGGAGGCGCGGGACGGTGCTCTGGAGGTCTTGCCCACTGCCATCGGAGCCATCACTTGGGTCAGAAAAGACCGTCGCTACCAGCTAAAAGTCGGCCAGGACTGACCGGAGAGGTCGTCCGTGGCCGCTAGTGAGGATCGCGTGAAGAGCGGCATTGGATTTGGCAACACCCGTGGTGTTTGCTTGGGACGCTGCCCTGCTGGGGTGGCGTCCTTTTTGTTGAGGGCCTCCGGGCCCTACGTATCGTGACTGCTGTGAGAACAGCCTAGGCGAGGAGGACCAATGGCGCTGGTAGACCCGGCCAAGATACGCAACGTCGTGGTGGTGGGACACCGCGGTGCTGGTAAGACGTCGCTTGTCGAAGCTTTGCTCTTCACTTCTGGTGCGAAGAGCCGGCTTGGCACCGTCACCGATGGTACGACGACCATGGACCACGACGACGACGAGATCAAGCGCCAAATGACCATCTCGGCCGGCCTCGCGCACGTCGATTGGGCGAATCACAAGGTGAACATCGTCGACACGCCTGGCGAAGCCTCCTTTATCAGCGAGGCGTTCGGCAGTCTGCCCGTGGTGGAGATCGCCCTCGTGGCTGTCAACGCAGTCACGAAGGTGGAGGTCCAAACCGAGAGGATGTGGAAGCGCGCTAGGGAGATGGCCGTCTCGAGGGTCGTTGCTGTCAACATGATGGACCGGGAGCGGGCATACTTCGGTGACGCGGTCGATGCTCTCCGCGCGCGTTTCGGCAACGAAGCGGTGGCTGTCGCACTTCCCATCGGCGAGGAGGCCAACTTCCAGGGAATCGTCGACCTAATCAGCATGAAGGCGTACACCTACAAGGGTGGAGCGGTCAAAGGCACCGAAGGCCCCATCCCTGACGACCTGAAAGAGGCCGCGGAGCAAGCGCGCGAGACCTTGGTCGACCGGGTGGCGGAATCTGACGATGCTCTGCTCGAGAAGTACCTGGAAGGCACCGAACTCACCGGCGACGAGATCAAGGACGCTCTGAAAGCGGCCGTAGCCACGGGGGCCGTCTCTCCTGTCATGCCGGTGTGCGCTACCAAGAACATCGGTTTCGATCGGCTGCTAGACCTGCTGTTGGCCGCTCCATCTCCACTCGACCGGGGGAAACGCACCGCGCTCGAGGGCACCACCGGCACGGCCGAGACCACCTTGGCCACCGACCCAAAGGCACCCACCGCGCTGTTTGTGTTCAAGACTATCTACGACCAGTTCTCCGGGCGCGTGAACCTCGTCAGGCTGTTCTCCGGCAAGATCGCCACCGATACCCAGTTGCTGAACGACCGGACCGGTGAGAAAGAGCGGACCGGCAACATCCTGCTCATGCAGGGTAAAGAGACCAAGTCCATCGAAGACGCTGGTGCCGGTGATATCGTCGCCCTGGCGAAGCTCAAAGAAACGGGCACCGGGGACACACTATCCGACCCTGCCCACCCGGTACGTCTACCTCGCTACGAGTTCGCGCCCGCGGCCATCTCGTTCGCGATCACCCCGAAGACCCGGGGCGACGAAGAGAAGGTGAGCAACGGGCTCAAGCGGCTCGGCGAAGAAGATCCTGCGATGGAACTGCGCTTCGATCCGCAGACCAAGGAGATGCTCATCTCGGGCACCAGCCAGGTACACGTGGAGGTGATCCTCGACAAGCTGAAGCGCCGCTTCGGGGTCGAGGTCGACCTTCATCCGCCGCAAGTCCCCTACCGGGAGACCATTCGCAAGAAGGCCAGCGCCCAGGGTCGTCACAAGAAGCAGACAGGCGGCCGCGGGCAGTTCGGCGATTGCTGGATCGAGGTGGAGCCCTTGCCCAGGAGCGAGGGCTACCACTTCGAAGATGCCATCTTTGGCGGGTCCATCCCGCGCAACTTCATCCCGGCGGTGGAGAAGGGCATCGTAGAAGCCATGGAGCACGGTGTCATAGCCGGCTATCCCGTGGTGGACGTGAAGGTGAAGCTCTACGACGGTTCGTATCACACCGTCGACTCGTCGGAGTTGGCTTTCAAGCTGGCCGGCGCCCTGGCCTGGAACCATGCCATGACCGAGGCTATGCCGGTGTTGCTCGAGCCGGTGGTGAACGTCGAGGTGACAGCGCCCGAGGAGAACATGGGCGACATNNGGGTAGCGAGACCGTGGGGGAGATGCATGTCATCCGGGCCCAGGTACCATTGGCCGAGATGCTGACGTATGCTCCGCAGCTCCGCTCGATGACGGCCGGCCGCGGGTCGTTCACCCTGGAGTTCGATCACTATGAGGAAGTGCCGTCGCACCTGGTAGAGAAGATCGTGGCCGACGTGAAGGCCCGGAAGGCCGCCGACTCCTAGAGGAGCGGCTTTCCTCTCAATTAGCGGCGCGTTCCGGCGGCTTTCGGGCCGCCGGGCTCGTTCTTGGGGC